>JAIDJD010000025.1 GCA_029052375.1 Duncaniella sp.
TTCAACAGCATGGAGGATGAGAATATCGTGCAGGCTATACCCAATTCGCAGTCGTCCGAGTGGATGGAACGCAACATCCCGCTGTTCGAGTGTCCGGACGCAGACATGGAACAGATGTATTATTACAGATGGTGGACTCTCCGCAAGCATATCAAAGAGACCCCCGAGGGATATGGCATGACGGAATTCCTTGTTCAGCGAAGCTATGCCGACAAATACAACCTGATATCCTGTGCCCTCGGCCATCACATCACAGAGAGCCGCTGGCTGAGGGACCCGCGCTATCTCGACGGGATACTGCTCACATGGTATCGCGGCAACGAGGGGGCTCCGATGGCCAGAATGATGAACTTCAGCTCCTGGAATCCTTATGCCGTTTATGGCCGTTTCCTTGCCGATGGCGACAGCTCTGCTATCAGGGATCTGTATCCCGACCTCAGGGCCGAGTACCTGCGCTGGGAGGATAAACACCGCCTCGCCTCGGGCCTTTACTGGCAGAGAGATGTGGCAGACGGGATGGAGGAGAGCATAAGCGGTGCCCGCAAGCAACACCATGCCCGCCCCTCGATAAACAGCTATATGTACGGAAACGCAAAGGCTCTCGCCCTTATGGCCGGTATGCTCGGACATAAGGAAGACAGCATACTCTTCACCGCCAAGGCCCTCGAGCTAAAAGAGCTTGTGAAGGAGCGCCTCTGGAATTCGGAGAGGGAATTTTTTGAGACGCTTAAAGGCGATACACTTGCCCGGGCGCGCGAGGCCATAGGCTTCATCCCCTGGTATTTCAATCTCCCTGACAGTGCCAAGTATGGGCGCGCATGGCTGCAGGTGGAGGATGAGAAGGGTTTTTCGGCTCCATACGGACTGACCACAGCTGAGAGAAGGCATCCTGAATTCCGCTCGCACGGTGTAGGCCGGTGTGAGTGGGACGGCGCAGTGTGGCCGTTTGCCACATCGCAGACATTGACAGCGCTTGCCAACTATCTTGCTTCGGAGAGCAATCCGACAGTCTCGAAGTCAGCTTTTTTCAGACATATGAAACTCTATGTTGAAGCCTCCCACCACCGTGGCCGTCCGTACATCGGAGAGTATCTCGACGAGAAGACCGGATATTGGCTTAAAGGCGACCAGGAACGAAGCAGATATTACAACCACTCAACATTCAACGACCTTGTAATCACCGGTCTGGCCGGACTGCGTCCCCGCGCAGACAATACGATAGAGCTGAACCCGCTTGTACCCGAGGGGACATGGGACTGGTTCTGCCTTGACAACATCCCGTATCACGGACATAACCTCACTGTCTTGTGGGACCGCGACGGCTCACGCTACCATCAGGGCAAAGGCTTGAGAGTGCTTGTCGACGGAATGTGTGCCGGTCATGCCGATACTCTCGGCCGTCTGCTGTTGCCGGACGCCCTCGCGCCTGAAAAAATGAAGAGCGGAAATGACCGGGCGAAAGAATAAATTCGTATATTTGCGCCTTTGAAGCCCCGGCGGCCATGTCTGTCAGGGTTTCAAAGGCAAATTCCGACATAAGACACAAAGCAATGAAAATCATAATAGCCGGAGACGGCGACACGGGGACACACATAGCCAACGCCCTCTCTGTAGAGAGTCAGGATGTTGTGCTGATAGGACCGGACAGGGAGCATCTTGCCGAGCTTGACGCCGTGAGCAACTTCATTACCGTCGAGGGAAATCCGCTCTCCCGCGACCTGCTCATGCAGTGCGGTGCCGACAGGGCCGACCTGTTCGTGGCCGTGACCCCAGAGGAGACTGTCAATCTTGTCGCGTGCCAGATAGCCAAGGACTGCGGCGTACGCCGATGTGTGGCAAGGATAGACAACCCTGTGTTTGACGATGCCGAGAACGCGCGCCTTTTCAAAGCCGGAGGCATAGACCTGACCATCTATCCCGAAAAGCTTGCGGCCACGGAGATAAGGCGTTTCATAGAACACAACTGGGCCAGCGAGTGGATTGAGATTCACGAAAACGCGCTGATAATAGCAGGGGTCAGGATGCAGGCAGGCGGCACTATCTGCGGC
>JAIDJD010000250.1 GCA_029052375.1 Duncaniella sp.
ATACCTGCATATCCACGACAAAGACTACTATCCGACCAAGAGCCTCACCTGTGTGCAGCATCCTCTCGACCGCATTCTTGAATACGGATTCATAGCCGGACACGGAGAGTCGCGCCCGGCAAAGCGCATCGAGACCGCGAGCATTATAGCCTGCATATCGCTCGAGACAGCGCAGAACGAGATGCACGGCGGCCAGGCAATCCCGGCTTTTGACTTCTACCTTGCGCCGTTTGTCCGCGCATCGTTCATCGAGGAAATCAAGAAGCTTGAAGAACTCTCAGGCGAGGACCTCTCTCACCTTTACGAGGCGCCCCTGAAGGATTATCTCAAGAAGCCTCTCGACGGTCTCAAAGGCGAGGAGCGCCAGCTGCAGCACGCCGTCAACCAGACCGTGAGCCGAGTACATCAGGCCATGGAGGCCTTCATCCACAACATGAACACCATTCACTCGCGCGGAGGCAATCAGGTTGTGTTCAGCTCTATCAACTACGGCACAGACACCTCTGCCGAGGGCCGCTGCATCATCCGCGAGCTTCTGAACTCTACCTACGAAGGCGTTGGCAACGGCGCCACGGCCATCTTCCCCATACAGATATGGAAGAAGAAGCGCGGTGTCAGCTATCTGCCTGATGACCCCAACCATGACCTCTACGAGCTTGCCTGCAAGGTGACGGCACGTCGATTCTTCCCCAACTTCGTCAACCTCGACGCCACATTCAACCGGCATGAAGACTGGAAGGCTGACGACCCCAGGAGATATGAATACGAGGTGGCTACCATGGGATGCCGCACCCGAGTGTTCGAAAACCGTTTCGGACCCAAGACATCGGTGGGACGCGGCAACCTCAGTTTCTCGACCGTCAACATAGTGCGCCTTGCCATAGAGTGTATGGACCTTGAGCCCGAAGCACGTATCGAAACATTCTTCAAGAAACTCGACGAGGTGCTCGAGACCACAGCCACACAGCTGTGCGAGCGCTACGACTTCCAGAAGACAGCCATGGTCAAGCAGTTCCCCCTGCTCATGTCGCGCCTCTGGAACGGAGCCGAAAGCCTCAGCCCTGAAGACACCATAGAGAGCGTCATCAACCAGGGCACCCTCGGCATTGGCTTCATCGGACTTGCCGAATGTCTCATTGCCCTCACCGGCAAGCACCACGGCGAGAGCGACGAGGCCCAGCAGCTCGGATTGCGCATAGTGACCTTCATGCGCGACAAGGTAAATGGATTCTGCGAGCGCTATGGCCACAACTTCTCTGTGCTTGCCACTCCGGCCGAAGGACTGTCTGGCAAGTTCACCAGACGCGACCGCAAGCACTTCGGTGTGATACCCGGCGTGACAGACAAGGACTACTACACAAACTCAAACCACGTACCTGTCTACTACAAGTGCTCTCCTGTCCACAAGGCCAGGATTGAGGCCCCCTATCACGACCTCACCCGCGGCGGCCACATCTTCTATGTCGAGATTGACGGCGACGCCACCCACAACCC
>JAIDJD010000251.1 GCA_029052375.1 Duncaniella sp.
GGCAAAGGCGGTGAGTATGCTGAACTTCATTGTCTGTCTGTTTTTATGGATTGCAGTGCTGAAATGCAAATGGCTGGATGGGCTGAAAGGTTCAGCCCGCCCAGCCATTTTTTCGGGGTTATTCCTTTGGATTCAGGTCGGCAGACGCTGGTCAGAGAGCGGCTGCGAGGGCCTCGTTGGTCTTGCGTACAGCGGCGGCGCTCTTGGCGAAGAGTTCCTTCTCCTGGTCGTTGAGGTCAAACTCTACGATGCGCTCGATGCCGTTGCGGCCGATGATTGCGGGGACGCCGATGCAGAGGTCCTTCTCGCCATACTCGCCGTCGAGGAGGGCCGAGCAGGAGATGAGCTTCTTCTCGTTGTGGAGGACAGCCTTGACCATCTGGGCTCCTGCCGCACCGGGAGCATACCATGCCGAGGTGCCGAGGAGCTTGGTGAGGGTGGCGCCGCCTACCATTGTGGCGGCGGCTACCTTCTCGAGCTCTTCAGCCGAGAGATACTCGGATGCGGGTACGCCGCGGTATGCGGCATAGCGGGTGAGGGGTATCATGGTGGTGTCGCCGTGGCCGCCGATGACGATGCCCTCTACCTCGGTGGCGTTGGCGCCCATGGCCTGGGAGAGGTAGTATTTGAAGCGGGCGCTGTCGAGGGCGCCGCCCATGCCGATGATACGGTTCTTGGGCAGACCGCTCACCTTGTGGATGAGGTAGGTCATGGTGTCCATGGGGTTGGAGATACAGATGATGATGGCGTTGGGAGAGTGGGCGAGAACCTGGTCTGTGACGCTCTTGACGATGCCTGCGTTGACGCCGATGAGCTCCTCGCGGGTCATGCCGGGCTTGCGGGGAATGCCTGAGGTGATCACTACGACGTCGCTGCCCTCGGTGGCCGCATAGTCGTTGGTGACGCCGCTAAGCACGGTGTTGAGGTTGAGGATCGATGCTGTCTGCATGATGTCCATGGCCTTGCCTTCAGACACGCCTTCCTTGATGTCGAGGAGGACTACTTCATCGGCGATGCCGCAAGTTACCAGGACATTCGCACATGTTGCGCCTACGTTGCCGGCGCCTACTACTGTTACCTTTGACATTTTGTATCTTATTTGGTTTTGCGCTACAAAATTAATGAAAAATTTCCATAATAGCCAAATTGGCCCGATAATTTTTCATCGGTCCGGCGGGGGTTATTTCCACTCTGCCTCGAGGCGCGAGAGGAGGGTGGCCGAGGCCCCGGCCGAGCCCGTGTGCTGGACTCCGAGAGCGGCGTCCCACGGTCCGCGGGCCACGGGCGCGGAGATGCTGACGGAGGGGTGGACAGAGGGGTCTGAGGATGCTGCGGGCTCGGCTCCGGTCGATGCCGTGGCTGTCAGCGTCCCGTCTGCGAGGACGAGCTCTACGACACAAGGGGTGCGGTAGCACGACGATGCCGCCGGCTCGGATATCGGGGTGGCGTGTCCCTCCTTGATGCTCATGAGCGTGAAGGTGACGGCTCTGTCATAGTCCGGCGTGCGCTGTATGCGCAGGGAGTAGCCCGTCAGGGTGGCCGGGTCAAAGCCTATGTAGAGGTCCATGTACTGGTCTGTGGCGCTCCCGAAGCCCTGGCCCACGGGCTTGGCGGGGTGCAGCTCCCACCTCAGCCTCATGCTCTGGCACTCCTTGCGGCAGGGCGTGTAGAAGAGGCGTGCGCCTTTCGAGGCCTGTACCAGGCCCTTGCCCTTGGCCGCGGCGTCGGCTCCGTGGCCGTAATACCATGCGTTGTGAGGGTCGGGCTCCCACTCCTGGCGGGCGGTGTCGCCGGGCTTGAAGGCGTCGATGGTCCACGCCCCGGCCATCAGGCGGGGCTGATAGGCCGCGTGCAGGTCGGAGAAGTCTGTCGAGAGGCTCTTCTGCTCGCCGGACAGAGTGCCGAGATGGCGTATGCCTATCTCTGCGGGATATGCCGCCTCCACGGCCTTGCCGCGCTCTGTACCGCCGGCCTCGGGCGAGACTAGGGCAAAGATGCGGCACCCCTTGTCGGCGCGCGTCAGGGTGTAGGTGCGGTGTGTGGAGACGCGTCCCTGGCATATGGCCACGGCGTCTTCTATCGACGGGGTTGTGCCGCGCAGCCATATCACGTGCGAGCGGTCGTCCTCCTCGCCTGCGAGGGCAGACCGCAGGGTCAGTGTCCTGCCGGCCTTGTCTGACGTTATCTCGGGCGTGGCGGTGAAGGTCGGGGCCGGGCGCAGCAACGGCGCTGCCTTGACCTCGGCCCTCGCGCGCAGCCCGTATCTGTTCGAGGCCGAGATGTATCCGCGTGCCTCCTCGGGCCACGGATTGGCGCTGCAGACGGTGTCGCCGGATATGGAGGCGAATGTGGGGCAGGTATAGCTCGGCCTGACGTCCGACGCGGCGGGATAGCCGCCCCAGAGCAGTGCGCAGGGGCGGACAGGGGCAGAGTCGCCCGCGGCCTTGAGGCTGTATCTTGAGCGCGGGAAGGCGAGTGTCACGGGCAGTCCTGTCAGGGGGCGTCCCAGGGTCTTCTCGGCTTCGGCTATGGCCTCTCTCTGGCCGAGGGGGTCCCAGCCGTCGGTGCCGCGGACAAGGTTGTACACATTGTATATGTGCGAGCCGTCGGGGAGAGATATCTTGTAGGCGTCCATGAGAGGTGTGCCGTCGAGGCTCACCCATACCTCGGGACGGTCCGGGTCAACTTTTATGGGGCGGCCGTTGAGGGTGACGCCGCTCTGGTAGCATACCGCCGGGCCCTCGTCCCTGGACCATAGCGGAGGCTGGGCGTTGTCGCGGCCGGGAGTGGAAAACCGTGTGTCTATCATCGAGACCGCCCCCGGCACCTTGGTCAGATGCTGGCGCGAGGAGGTCAGCGTGGCGATGTCGCAGTCCATGAAGACGGCCCCGGTGGCGTCGGTGCTGTAGAACGGCTTGGTGCTGTAGAACATGAACGTGCATCTGTAGTAGACCCCCGAGCCTGAGAGGGCGTCGTCTGTACACTCGAAATAACATCTGTCGTACAGCGAGCGCCTCGCGCCCACGAAGGGACAGAGGTTGAGACGGCTGACAAAACGGCAATTCTCGGCCAGGAGCCTGTCCGTGTCCCGGCAGATGCCTACCTGGGCCTGCACTATAGAGCTGTTGCGCCTCTTGCGCCCGAGCTCGGGAAGGGCCGGGTATTCGAGGTCTGTGTTGCAGTAGTTGCCGAATGTCATGTCCCTGAGCGTCAGCGACGCGCCCTCGTAGTGCATCAGCGTGAAGTTGCCCATGGCTCCCTGGGTCTGGCCGCGGTTGGCCGCGAAGACCGTCAGCGCGGGGTCTTCCGACGTTGCGGCTATGGTCAGGCTGTCCATCTTCAGCTCTATGGCATACGGTATCTTCTCGCCCTTGCGCGGCTCGCGCACGGCAGGGTCGTCGGGGTCGTCGAGCCAGTAGACGCCCGGCGCCACCACCAGTGTTCCACTGCCGGCTCTCTCTATGGCTCTCAGAGCCTTCAGCGGGTCTGAATAACAGTACTCGGAAGGGTTGTCTTGGCCGAGCGACGCATCCAGCAGGATAGCGGACGGCCCGAGGGTGTAGACAGAGTCCGGCGTCTCAGCCGTCTTTGCCTGTGACGCGAGTGCGGCGCCGGGCATTGTCAGAGACAGCAGTATGGATTTCAGCAATATTGATTTCATGGTATGATGGTGTTTCGGTGTTGGTTGGCCGGCCGGCGCCGCTCCCTGTCAGGCTTTGCGGCGGAATGGCATACGGTCTATGAGCGAGCGTACTATGGATTTCTCGTAGTCGTTCATCGATGTCTTCGCGAGCACCAGGCAATAGACGGCCGTGTATCCCGCCACCCATAGCCCGAGGACAAGCCACGAGCCTATGCCGAAGTGGCGTACCGCTATGAGGCCCGCGAGGGTTACAGCCGCCGGCCCGATGGCCATGCGGCATATCTCCTTCCAGAACTCCGGGATGTCGAGGCGCTGTCTCTTGAAGTAGTAGAGGTTCATCGTCAGCCACTGTCCGGCAAAGAGGGCGCTTGTGACACCTATGGCACAGCCTGTGGCTCCGTAATGCCTGGCCAGCGCCACTTGCAGCGGGAAGCTCAGGACAGAGATGCAGAGATAGGAGAGAGACCTGAACTTGATCTGTCCGCGTGCGAGCATTATTGTGTTGCCGACATTCTGTATCAGGGGGCATAGCAGGATGCCGAAGAACATCAGGGTGATGATGTAGGCCTGGCCGTATCCCGGGCCTGCCCACAGAGATATGAACGCCTTGCCGAACACCGCAAACCCCGAGAGAATAAGCCCCATCAGGCAGAACTGCAGGCGCCCGGTGCGGATGAAGAGGTCAGAGATTTCGCGGTCGCGCCCGGATTCGGCGGCCATCACCGTCACTCTCGGCAGAAGCACCGATGATACGGAGGTCGACATGGACATATAGAGGTTCATCAGCGTTATGGACACCGAGTAGATAGCCACGGCCACCGTGCCGCAGTACACGCCGAGTATGAACTGTCCGGTGCTCCAGTAGATGCGGTCCACGATGGCCCCGAGGAAGTTCCACCAGCTGAAAATCATCACCTCGCGCAGCAGGCAGAGGTCGAGGTTGTCGAATCTCAGCCTTATCCTCAGCTTCCAGCGGCAGTACAGGAAGTTTGCCAGCAGTGTCCCGAGGCTGAAGACGGTCTGCACCACAACGAGCGCTATGGCCTTGTAGCCCATGTAGAGCACACACACGAGCACAGCCGTGGAGAGCAGGATGCGCGTGATGTTGACCACGCGCTGGAACACAAAGCGCTCGTAGGCCGATATTATGGACCCGAACAGGCTGAAGGGGAATGTGATGGCGAGATTGCCTGCCATCAGGGCCATCATGATGCGCGCCTGCCCGAGCTCGTCGGGCGTCATGGTGCGGTCGAACATACGGTCGACATTGAAATACAGCGCTATGCCGGCGATGGTCACCAGCACGCCGATGGCGGTGTATCCGGCGAGAAACATCCCGTACAGCCTCCACTCGTCTTCCTTTGTGCCCGTGGCCTTGATCTTTGCGGCATAGCGGACAATGGACGAGCCGAAGCCGAAGTCGAGCAGGGTGAGATATGCTATCACGGAGGCCACCAGCGAATAGAGGCCATACTGGTTCTGCCCGAGGCATCCGAGCATATATGGGGTGTAGAGCAATCCCGTGAGGACATTGAGGATCACTATCACATAGTTGAGTATGGCTCCCGCTCTCAGCTGGTTCATGTCTTGTCCGGTTTCTTTCAGCTTATGGTCCTGATTATCTCCCTGCGGTATGAGTCCATCCCAGGTATGCTGTCAGAGACCTCGCCGTATGCCTCGTTGGTATATTTGCCCGGGACAGGAACCTTGTCGGTGGCACCCATCCTCATCCATTCATATTCGATGTCGATATGCCCCAGGTCTATGGCCTGGTATCCGGCCTGCGAGAGGTCGTATGCGAGGACTGTCGCCGTCATGCCGAGCGCACACAGCACGAGGGTCTGCGCGGGGTCGTCCGCGGTCGGGGGCACGGCCTCTTTCACGGCAGAGAGTATCTTGTCATACTGTCCCCACGCATCCGTGGGCGGACATAGTATGCGCTTCACGTCCGAGGCTTCGCAGAAGAGGTCGTTGCCGGCCCCGAGCCTTGTCTTCTCGCCCTCGACTATCAGTATGTTGCGTCCGCTCCAGATAGCCTGCATACCATTGAGATGCTCCCTGCACCGGCTCTTGTCCTTGTGCGAGAGATAAAACCTTGTGAAGAGCGAGTCGCCGTAGCGGTACGAACGGTCGAGCAGAGGCAAGACCTTGTTCAGCTTGCCGGCGGCATAGCTCTCCCAGTAGGCGGCGGCCTTGCTCCTGAGATACGAAGTCCCGCCGGCGAACAGGCATCCGGGGAGGCATACGAGACAGTCTGTCTGTGATGAGACGCTCTCAAGTACCTCCTTTAGCCTCAGGCCCAGGCTGTCGTCATAGCTCTGGAAGCCCGACTCGAGCGAACTGTCATATCCGTGGACGGCGCGGAGTATCATGTTCAGCTCTCCGTCTCCAAACCGGGCCGCCGAACATCTCCTCTCTGTCAAGGCCTCTGTGGTCTCGCCGGCAGACATCACCCTTATCTCCCTGCGCCGGCGGGAGAGCAGGGCGAACCTCAGTTTGTGATATGCTTTTAGAAGGAGTGCTTTCAAGATCTGGAATTGTAGAGGTGAAAATTCATGACTGCAAAAATACTCAATTTGAAACTAATGGCAAAATGAATCGTCGCTGTTGGCCGGCAAATGGTGGCGTCCCCGTGTTGCTTAACCCTTTTTAATATCCTAAGGGCGGGGTGATTGGGAGAAAATTCGTATCTTTGGGCCGGATTTTGCGGCCATGCCGCCAAGTCTTGGCCCTCAGGGCTGAATTTGTCACACCGTAATATTCATAATCCGATATAATAACGTGAAATTAAGCAAATTGCTTGTCGGCGGAGCCGTGATTGCCATGAGTGCCGCCTATGCCGTGGCCGCTGTAGACAATGTAGCCGAAGAGGTGGCATGGGTGGTGGGCGACACCCCCATATGGAAGTCTGAGATCGAGGAGACCTACCAGTCGATGCTCTACGAGAAGACTCCTGTCAACGGCGACCCCTACTGTGTCATCCCGGAGATGATGGCCGTCGAGAAGCTCTATCTCCACCAGGCCGAGCTCGACACAGTCGAGATTTCGGAGAGCATGGTGATGCAGCAGGTGGAGAGCCAGATCAACTACCTGGTAAGTCAGCTCGGCTCGCGCGAGAAGGTCGAACAGTACTTCAACAAAAGCCTTCCCGCCCTCCGCACCCAGTATCACGACATGATAGCCAACCGTCAGAAGATGCAGACTGTCCAGGCATCGCTGACCAAGAACATCTCGGTCACCCCCACCGAGGTGCGCCGCTACTTTGACCGCCTCCCGGAGGACAGCATACCCTACGTGCCTCTCCAGGTCGAGGTGCAGATAATCACCGCGGCCCCTGCCATACCGCGCGAGGAGATAGACAACGTCAAGGCGCGCCTGCGCGACTATGCCGACCGCGTCAACCGCGGCGAGAGCGATTTCTCAACGCTGGCCATCCTCTACTCCCAGGACCCCGGCTCTGCGGGCCGCGGAGGCGAGCTCGGCTTCATGGGCCGCGGACAGCTCGTGCCCGAGTTTGCCGCAGTGGCCTTCAACCTCAACGATCCCAAGAAGGTGTCCAAGATAGTCGAGTCTGAGTATGGATTCCACATCATACAGCTGATAGAGAAGCGCGGCGACCGCGTCAACTGCCGCCACATACTGCTGCATCCGCGTGTGTCGGACGCAGACCTCACCGACGCCGTACACCGCCTCGACTCGCTCCGCACAGACATCGTGGACAACAAGCGGTTTACATTCGAGGAGGTGGTGGGATATGTCTCCTCGGACAAGGATACCCGCAACAACAAGGGCATAATGGTCAACGAGGCAGACCGCACCTCGCGCTTCGAGATGTCCCAGCTGCCCCAGGAGGTGGCCAAGATGGTCAACGGCATGGAGGTGGGCGAAATCTCCGAGGCCTTCATAATGAAGAACCCCAAGACCACGCAAGACCAGGTGGCCATCGTCAAGCTGACCAACCGCATCCCAGGCCACCGCGCCAATCTCTCGGACGACTATCAGCTCGTCAAGGGTATGTATGAGCAGGCCAAGAGCCGCGAGGTCCTGGACAAGTGGCTGGCCGACAAAATCAAGAATACATATGTCCGCATCGAGCCGGGATGGAGAGACTGCGAGTTCAACCACAAGGGCTGGATCAAGACCGACGACCGAAAGTAACCCCCGCTAACACCAACACATTCTCACCCCCCCGTCAGCAACAATGCGACATTCCCTGACAGCTGTCCTGGCCCTCGCCGCTGTATGGCTGCCGGCCATGATGGCCGGCGGGTCTGCCGGCGCGGCCGGTGTGCGTCCGGCCCCGGCCCACGCGCGCCCCGTCATACCTCAGGCAGACCGCCATGCTCCCGGCAAGGTGTTTGTCGAGTATGCAGACCGCCTGGTATCGGACCAGGCCCGAGATTCGGACATACAGATACTTGTGGGCAACGTCCAGATGCGCAAGGGAGATATGTTCATGTACTGCGACTCGGCCCGTTTCAACGAGAAGACCTCCTCGATGGATGCCTTCGGCAATGTGCGCATGGAGCAGGGCGACACCCTCTTTGTCTACGGCGACGAGCTCTACTACGACGGCCCGGCCGAGATGGCCGAGCTGCGCGCCTTCACGGGCGGCAACGTGCGCCTCGTCAACCGCGACGTCTCGCTGACCACCCCGGTGGTCTTCTACGACCTCCAGACCGAGGAGGCCTTCTATCAGACCGGAGGCACGCTGACAGACAAGACCAATGTGCTCAAGTCGCTGCAGGGCTACTACTATCCCAACACCAAGGACGCATACTTCTATCTCAACGTAGACCTCACAGGCCCGCGCCAGAACGACACGCTGAAGCTGTACACAGACTCGCTCTACTACAATACACAGACAGGCATAGCCGAACTGCTCTGCAAGTCGCTTATAGTCAGCAAGGACGGCGAGATAACCTCCAGCTCGGGCGTGTATGACACCCGCACGGGGCTGGCCGACCTCTACGACCGCTCTACAGTCCACACCCGCAGGGGCAACACCCTGACGGGCGACACCCTCTTCTACGACCGCAATGCAGGCTTCGGCGAGGCTTTCGGCAACATGGTGTTCACCGACTCGGCCGCCCATTCCGAGCTCCGCGGCGACTATGGCTACTATGACGAGCTGAAAGACAGCGCGTTTGTGACAGGCAATGCCCTTGCCCTCGAGTATTCGCGCCCGGACACGCTGTATCTCCACGCCGACACCATCACGGCCAAGAAGTATCCAGACTCCACGAGGGTCACAGACGCATACCATCGCGTCCGGTTCTTCCGCAACGATGTCCAGGGGCTCTGCGACTCGATGAGCATGGTAGAGCGCGACTCCATATTATATATGTATTACAACCCGATACTCTGGAACGACGACAAGCAGATAGTCGGCAATGTGATATACGCCCACTTCAACGACTCTACCGTCGACTGGGCCCGCCTCCCCGAGTCGGCCCTTGTCTCTCAGCATATAGGCGAGGACTGCTACAACCAGCTCGCGGCCACAGACATGACGGCGTGGATGGCAGACACCACCATATCGCGCATCTATGCAGAGGGCAATGTCCAGGTGATAATGTTTCCGATGGAGAACGACTCCACCTACAATAAATTCAGCTTCACGGAGAGCTCGTTCATGGACGCGCACTTCGAGGACGGAGACATCAGACACCTTGTGATGTGGCCCGAGAGCACCGGCAAGGTGACGCCTCTCTACCTGGCCCGCCGGGGGTCTTACTTCTTGCCCAAGTTCCGCTGGTACGGCCCCCTGCGTCCCCTCTCGCCCGACGACGTCTTCGACTATCCTCCCGAGATGGCCCAGCTCGACCTGCAGCAGCTCCTCGGCAAGATGCGCAAGGATGCGCTCACTGTCCGCGGCCGTGCCATGGGCCGGCCCAAGCCTCTTGTGCCTCCGGCCCCGGCTCCGGCTCCGATGGCGCTTCCGGAGACCCCCGAGACCTCCGAGGGCTTTGATACCCCCGAGACCTCTGATGGCTCTGAGAATCCCGAGACCCCAGAGACCCCCGAGACCTCTGATACCCCCGAGCCCACAACCCAACCATCAATCCTGAAAGAAAGAAAAGAGAGACAGCGCAAAAGTAGCGTTAGAGAACTCTGCGAGCGCCCGAGAAC
>JAIDJD010000252.1 GCA_029052375.1 Duncaniella sp.
CGGGGTGCGGGGGACGTATGGAGCGCTGTGTGCAGGGCTGGCCGGCGTGACGGCGGGGCTGAGGCCGGGGCGGGGGTCAGAGCCTGATGGCGGTGCGGAGCTTGGCGCTGCGCGCCCTGGGGTTGCGCTCCACTTCCTCGTCCGAGGGCACGACGGGCTTGCCCGAGACGGGCTTGAGCGGCGCGCTCGAGCGTCCGAAGAAGTCTTTCTCGACGCGCCCCTCGAAGTTGCCCGTCTTCATGAAGTTCTTGACCAGGCGGTCTTCGAGGCTGTGGTACGTGATCACAGCCAGCCTGCCTCCGGGACGCAGCACCTTCAGGGCGCCCTCGAGCAGGTCTCTGAGGGCATCGAGCTCATGGTTGACCTCGATGCGCAGGGCCTGGAACACCTGGGCCAGCTCTTTCTTTTCCTTGCGGGGGTCTGTCATGGGCTTCGCCAGGCCGAGGAGGTCTGATATGCGCTCGGGGGTGCGGCCCGCCTCGCGCGCCTTGGCCACGGCCTGGGCCAGCCGGCGCGCCTGGCCGAACTCGCCGTAGAGCCTCCACATATCCGTGAGCTCCTCCACGCTGCGCGACGCCAGGATGTCTGCCGCCGTCTCGCGGGCATTCTGATTCATGCGCATATCCAGAGGCCCGTCCGCACGGAACGAGAATCCGCGCCCGGCGTCGTCGAAGTGATGGGACGACACGCCGAGGTCGGCCAGGATGCCGTCCACCCCGTCCACTCCGTAGTACCTCATCCAGTTGGTGAGGTAGCGGAAGTTGGAGTAGACCATCTCCAGGCGGGGGTCGCCCGATGGCGCGCGCCTTATGGCGTCCATATCCTGGTCGAAGGCATAGAGACAGCCTCCGGCCCCTGGATCGAGGCGGTCCATGATGGCCGCGCTGTGGCCTCCGCCGCCATACGTGGCGTCGACATAGACGCCCCCGGGACGGATATCGAGGGCCTCCAGACACTCAGGCAGAAGAGCCGGAATATGATACGGTACAGAATCAGTCATAACAGGTGCAAAATTACGAAAAACAATTTGCAAAAGCAAACAGTGAAAACCCAAAACACACCATAAATAAGGAAAAGTTATTAACATTCTTTACACCCTCTCAGCCCGCCCCGATATGGTTTGCAAAAGCAAACGGAAAAACAGGCCAAACCGCACCCAGCGGCGGCCAAAACAAATGCCGGACAGCAGGTGTTGTAATCATAGGCCCCCGGCGGCCGCGCGCGCCGTATGCAAGCAACAGATTCCCGATATATCAACACACTTACGCAACAACTATGCTACACTGGTTCCTTGAAACATTCCGCACCTACCCCTCCATCCCTATCTTCCTCACGGTGGGGCTGGGATTCCTGCTGGGCAGGCTCAAGTACAAGACATTCTCGCTCGGGACAGTGACGTCGGTCCTCCTTGTCGGCGTCGTCGTAGGCCAGATGGACATCCCCATCGGAGCCCCCCTCAAGTCGCTCTTCTTCCTGCTGTTCCTCTTTGCCATCGGCTACAGCTGCGGCCCGCAGTTCGTAGCCTCGGTCAAAGGCCAGGGCGTCAGGCAGGTGGTCTTTGCCGTCGTGGTGTGCGCTCTCTGTCTCGCAGTGACCTTCGCGTGTGCCAAGCTCATGAACTACAACGCGGCCATAGCCACGGGCCTCTTCTCCGGCGCGCAGACCATATCGGCCGTCATCGGTGTGGGGACCGACACCATCGGCACCCTCAGCCTCTCGCCCGAGGAGAAGAAGGCCTGGATAGACCTCATCCCCGTGTGCTATGCCGTCACCTACGTCTTCGGCACCATAGGCTCGGCCTGGATACTCGGCAGTCTCGGCCCGATGATGCTCGGCGGCCTCAAGAAAGTGCGCCAGCAGACCAAGGAGCTCGAGATTGAGCTCGACAAGTCGGCCACATCCGCCGACCCCGCCACGATGGATGCCAACAGGCCCATACAGTTCCGCGCCTACAAGGTGGACGACAAGGAGGTCTTCGCCTCGCCCAAGACGGTCAGCGATGTCGAGAAGCACTTCCTCGGCCTCGGGCGGCGCCTCTTCGTCGAGCGCATCCGCACCGTCGCCGGCAAGCTCGCCGACCCCGCGGCCGACACGCAGATATCCCTCGGCGACACCGTGGCCCTCTCCGGGCGCCACGAGTTCATCATCCAGGACGAGAGCTGGCTCGGCCCCGAGGTGGACGACCCCGAGCTCCTCTCCTTCCCTCTCGAGAAGACCCGTGTGATGGTGACCCGTAAAGCCGCCGGCCAGACCGTGGGCGAGCTCCGCGCCAAGCCCTTCTTCTACGGCGTCATCATCAGGAGCATCACCCGCCAGGGCGGCGTGGAGATACCTGTGCTGGCCAAGACCGAGCTGATGCAGGGCGATATGCTCACCATCGTGGGTATGCCCCAGGAGGTCAAGGCGGCTGTCCCAAACATCGGCGTGGAGGAGCGCCCCACCAATGTGACAGACCTCGTGTTCGTGTCGCTCGCCATAGTCATCGGCGCGATAGTCGGCGCCCTCACCCTCAGGTTCGGCAAGGTGCCCGTGAGCCTCTCCACCTCGGGCGGCGCTCTGCTCGCAGGCCTCTTTTTCGGGTGGCTGCGGACCAAGAAGCCCTCTGTGGGCATCATCCCCGACTCGTCGCTGTGGCTGATGAACAACCTGGGCCTCAATATGTTCATCGCCGTCATAGGCATCCAGAGCGGACCCACCTTCATCTCCGGCATCGAGCAGGTGGGCTGGATGCTCCTGCTGATGGGAGTGGTCTCCACCACTCTGCCGCTCGTCATAGCCATGTGGATAGGCGACAAGATCTTCAAGTTCCATCCGGCCATCAACCTCGGCTGCTGTGCGGGCGCCCGCACCACCACCGCCTCTCTCGGCGCCATCACCGAGGCGCTCGGCAGCTCGGTCCCCGCCATGGGCTATACCATCACCTATGCCGTAGGCAACACGGTGTTGATACTCATGGGCGTGGCTATGGTGCTGATGTTCGTATAGCGCGCCGCCTGTAGACATACATACTGCTCTTTCCAACCTACAATTCAATTCCGGTATGACCAACAATCCTCAGAACCCTGAATTTCTCAAGGCTCTCTCCAACATGAGCCCCTTCGAAATCAAAGGCACCCTCATCAGCCTGGCCGAGAAGGACGCCAGGCGCTCCACGGCCACATTCCTCAACGCGGGCCGCGGCAATCCCAACTGGCTGCTCAGCTATCCGCGCAAGGCGTTCTTCCTCCTGGGCGAATTTGCCATGCAGGAGGCCGACCGCGTCAAGTATTGCGGCGAGCTCGGCATCGTGGCCTCGCCCTGCGAGAGCGGCGTGGCCGAGAGGTTTCGCGCCTTCCTCGACGCCAACAGAGAGAAGACCGGAGCCAAGGTGCTGGCCCACTTCTACTCCTACATGACCGAGACCCGCAAGGCCGACCCCGACGACTTTGTCTTCGAGCTTGTGGACGGCATCCTCGGCGACCACTATCCCACGCCTCCGCGCATACTCAGGTACACCGAGCAGATCACCCGCGACTACCTGCGCTGGGCCATGGGCGGCGGCGATGACGAGACGGTCTACGACCTCTTTGCCACCGAAGGCTCCACGGCCGGTATGTGTTACGTGTTCGACTCGCTCAGGGCCAACGGCCTGCTCGACAAGGGTGACAGGCTGGCGCTCTTCACCCCCTGTTTCACCCCCTATCTGGAGATTCCGGAGCTGGCCCGCTTTGACTACGACGTGGTGAGCATCTCGGCCAATGCGCCTCTGGGCCCCGAGGGCTACCATACATGGCAGTGTCCGCGCGAGGAGCTCGACAAGCTCCGCGACCCCTCGGTCAAGGCCGTCTGCATCACCAACCCCTCCAATCCGCCCTCGGTGTGCTTCTCGGACGAGGTGCTCGACTATCTGGTGGACATCGTCAGGAAGGACAACCCCAAGCTGATGATAATCACCGACGACGTCTACGGCACCTTCATCAAGGGGTTCAGGTCGCTGATGTACGTGCTGCCCTACAACACCCTCTGTCTCTACTCTTTCTCGAAGTATTTCGGCGCCACCGGATGGCGCGTGGCGGCCATGGCCCTGCGCACAGGCCCCAATGTCTTCGACGACCGCATCGCCGCCCTGCCCGACGACAGGCGCAAGGAGCTGGACAAGCGGTATGAGAGCCTGTCGCTCAAGCCCGGGTCGCTCAGGTTCATAGACCGCCTCGTGGCCGACTCGCGCCTCGTGGCCCTCAACCATACCGCCGGCCTCTCCACGCCGCAGCAGATACAGATGGCTCTCTTCTCGGCCTTCGGCCTGCTCCATGCCGCGGATCTGCAGCCCAAGCTGATAGAGATGATACACAAGCGCCTCGACGACCTGTGGAGCACCACGGGGTTCACGCTTGTCCCGGACAAGTATCGCGCCGGCTATTACAGCCAGATAGACATCATGGTGTGGGCCGCCAAGAGCTATGGCAAGGAGTTTGCCGACTGGATAGACAAGACCTACCTGCCTCTCGACTTCGTCATCCGCCTGGCCAACGAGACTGCCGTCGTGCTCCTCAACGGCGACGGCTTCGACGGGCCCAAGTGGAGCGTCCGCGCATCGCTGGCCAACCTCGACGAGGATGCTTATCTCAGGATAGGCACCGCCGTCCGCAAGATACTCGACGAGTATCACGCCCGCTATCTCGCCGCTCAGAAGTGAATTTAGAATGGAGAATTGAGAATAGACAATTATCAGTCTTGACACCCGGTTTTCAATTCTCCATTCTCAATTCTCCATTCCTTCGGCTTTATGGCACTGCCGCGGGGGATGGGGGGATGTAATTTTGCAGAAAAAAACGATCTGCAAGATTATGAAGAAACTCGAACTGCACACAAAGCCCGGCACAATGTTTCACCATCTGAGACAGTCGCCGGACCGCCGCGGGGTGGTGGGCGTCGGCACTCCCTCGCGCATCCCCCTGACAGCAAAGATAGACAGGATGATAGACGGTGTCACCGCCACGCCGGGCGACGGCTCGGAGTGGCTTTTCTATGTCGACGCCGCCGGAGCCCTCAAGGCCTGGAGCCGCAGGCACGGCGAGCATACCCTCGACCCCGCGCCCGCCTCTGAGGTCGCGGGGGGCGTCATGGCCGACGGCTGTCTGTATATCTTCCTCAAAGGGAGCGGCGCGCGCTGTTTCCGCTATGCCGCGCCGGGGGTGTGGGAGGAGCGCGAGCTCTTCTGTGCGGGGGCTTGCTCGATAGTGCGCCGCGATATGTCGACAGAGACGGCCTCGGCGGGCCCCGTGGCTCTTGTCGGCGCCTATGACACGCGTGTCCATGTGGTCTCGACTGCCGACGCCAAGGCTGTCGGGGCGGCTCTGCGCGACGCATATCTCAGGGTGGCCTCGGCGGCCTCGGCCTCTCACCGCTGTGTCCAGCCTGTTATGGCCCGCTATAAGCTCTATGGCAGGGATGGCGCTCTGCTCTACACATCGGCGCCGGTGATGGTGGTGCCCGAGCAGGGGCTTCAGATGACCGAGACGCCCATGGAGATATCCCTGCCAGACTGTGCGCGCACCTCCGCCATGACCCTCTCGGCCCAGGCTTTCGGCCTGGAGTGTGTCAGGGCCGAGCCGGAAGCCGAGATATGGGAGCGCGTCATAGGCCGTGTCGAGATAGAGACGGCGCCGCAGCTGCATCCCCTGAGCCTCGCCCAGGGCGCGGCCTCTGTGTGCCGCTATCAGGGCACGCAGGGCCAGCGCCTCGGATTTGCCTGCAATCTGCCCGGATTCGGGCGCGGTGTGGAGCCGGGCGCTCCCGGAGGCATCGCCGCGGGGTATGCCGAGGCTGTCCTTGCGTTTGCCGACGAGGCATTCCGCCCCTGGTCGCTGCCGCTGGGGTCTGTGGCCGACGAGGTGGCCGCTGTCTCCGGACTGACGGCCCGCCTGTCGCGTCTCGCCCCTGCGGCCGAGGCCGAGGCCCTGCTCTCGGCCCCCAACCGCTTCACGGCCTCGGCGGCGGCCTCTGGGGGCGGCTCTGTGATGTATGGCGGTCTCGCCTCCATCCCCTTCGGCGGCTGGAATCTCGCCGAGCTTGCCATATCCGTGTCTGACCTCCCGGCCGGAATCTCCACGGCGCTGAGCTTCGACATAGGCCGGAGCGGCAGGGCTGTGGCCTGCGGCAGGGTGGAGGGGCGCGACCTTGCCCGCTTCTCGCCGCTCATAGCCTATCCCTCGCCGCGCGGAGTCTCGGCCGAGCTGCGCACCTCGTCGGGGCGTCTCAGGGTGGGGCTCCGGCCGAGCCGCTGCGGGCGCTGGAGCTTCTATCTGGCGCCCTCGTGCCGTCCGCTGGAGCTCGAGGGGACGCGCCTGCCGTTCGAGGCTCCGGCGGGCGAGACAATCCCGGACGAGTGGCCCCACCTTGCGGCTGTGGCGCGCAGCCAGGCTCCGCTGGCCCTCGCGGCGGTGGGGCGCTCGCCTGTCGGGCCTGTGTCGGCCATCTGTCCGGCGTCCCGCTCGGGCACGGTGTGGGAGTTCGGGCGCGAGTCCTATTACCTCTTCGGCCCCGGCGGTATAGCGGGGCTTGTGGCCGGCAAGTCGCTCTCGACCCTCTCGGCGGCTGTCATAGACGCCCGCGGAGTGGACTCGGCCCGTGCTGTGGCCTCTGTGCCCGGGGCGGTGGCCGCGCTTGCCGGGGGAGACCTGGTGAGGCTTGTGGGCAGCCGTGTCTCCACGCTTGCGGCCGGCGTCGCGGGGTCGTGTCTCGGCTATGAGCCGCGGTGGCGCGAGCTGTGGTGTTCGGCCCCGCGCCAGGCGATCGAGCCGGGCGGCGGCGACCCTCCTGTGACGGTGGTGGCCGCCGACACCGGATGGGCGTACACGCGCTCGGATGTGGAGCCCGTCTCGTTCTGCCCGCTTGGAGGCGAGATGCTTATGGCCTGCGCCGACGGCTCGCTGAGACGCGGGGGTGATGAGGGGCAGGCGCTGCTCTCCCTGGGCTTTGTCCTCTCGGCTTCGCCCGGCGGCGGGAGTGGCTGGCGCAGGCGCCTGCTCTCTCTGCCCGTGTCGGGGCGCGGGCTCAACGCTAAGGTCGAGGTGAGGGTCTCGCAGGACGGCCAGAGGACGAGGAAGTTGGCCGAGTTCGGCCTTTCGGGCGATGTGGGCCATCCGGTGCCGCTGGTGGTGGCTCTGCCCCACTGCCACGAGGTCTCGGTGGACTTCTCGGCGGCCACTATGTCTCCGCTCAATTTCAGCCTTGGGTTGTCGTGATGAGGGCTGATATAGAAGCTGTCGTGGCCGAGAACGCCAGGCGCAAGGCCCTGAAGGCCCGGTGGGATTATTCTCAGGAGACAGGCGACCCGCACGACCCGGGGCGCAGGGAGGAGTGCGGGCTGTGGCTCCCCGTGCAGATGCTCGCCGATGCCCGTTACTCGCCCTCGCTGCGCCCCGGAGAGATGGCGATGCTTAGGTTCAGGCACGACTTTGAGTATTGGGCGTGGCGCTGTGTGCGCATCATGGACAAGGTGTCGATGACCGAGGTGCCCTTTGTGCTCAACGCTCCCCAGCGGCGCCTGGTCAAGGAGCTCGAGCGGATGCGCAATGCCGGCGAGCCCCTGCGCCTGATAATGCTCAAGGCGCGCCAGTGGGGCGGGTCGACGCTGATACAGGTCTACTTCGCATGGATACAGATAGTGCATCGGCGCGGGTGGAACTCTCTGATATGCGCCCACGTCAAGGACACCTCGGCCACCATCCGCGGCATCTACTCGCGCCTGCTGTCCCGCTATCCCGAGGAATTCTGGGAGGAGGAGTGCAAGCCTGAGTTCAGGCCGTTCGAGCGGATGACCAACACCCGCTTCATCCCCGGGCGCGAGTGCAGGGTGACGGTGTCGTCGAGCGAGAACCAGGAGTCGACCCGCGGCCAGGACTATGCTCTGGCCCATCTGAGCGAGGTGGCCTTCTGGAAAGACTCTCCTCAGCACAATCCCGTGGACCTCATACGCTCGGTGACCTCGGGCATCATGCGCAAGCCTCTGTCGTTTGTCGCTCTCGAGAGCACGGCCAACGGCGTCGGCTACTTCTTCCACCGCGAGTGGATGCGTGCCTGCTCGGCCGAGGGGTCGGACAAGATGCCTTTCTTCGTGCCCTGGTTCGAGATAGGCATCTATGCCGAGCCTGTCGCCGACCCCGAGGCGCTGTGGGACAGCCTCGACGCATACGAGCGCGGTCTGTGGGAGGCCCACGAGGGGGTGACGCTCGAGGGGCTGAGGTGGTATCATATGCGCAGGCGCGAGTATGAGGACCACCGCTCGATGATGACGGAGTTTCCCTCGACGCCCGACGAGGCTTTTGCGACCACTTCGCGCGGGGTGTTCCCGGCCGCTGGCGTCGCCCGCCTGCGCCGCGGCGTGCGGCCTCCGCTGATGACGGGCGAGCCCTTCGGGTGCCGCGGGTCGGTGCCATCGGACCTGTCGGCGCCCGGGTTTGCCGAAGACCCCTCGGGGGCCTGCAGGATATGGGAGCCTCCGCGTCCCGGGGCCTCGTATGTGGCGGCCGTGGACATCGGCGGGCGCTCGCGCGGGTCAGACTGGTCTGTGATTGTGGTGATAGACCGCCGGAGCGACCGTCCCGGCGAGCCTCCCGAGGTGGTGGCGCAGTGGCGCGGCCATATAGACCACGACCTGCTGGCGTGGAAGGCCGCGGCGCTGGCCAAGTGGTATGGGCGCGCGCTTCTGGCCGTCGAGAGCAATACGCTCGAGAGCGACGGGGCGGGAGAGGGGCCCTACATACTCTCGCGGCTGTCGCGTGTATACGGCAATCTCTACCGCCGTCGGCCCGGGCCTGAGGGCGGCGCGGGCCGGGTGGGGTTTCACACCAACCGCTCTACCAAGCACTCCATCATAGCCAACCTCATAGCCCTCGTGCGCGAGGATGGCTATATAGAGCGCGACGCCGGAGCGTGCGACGAGCTCGGGCAGTACGAGATGCAGGATGGCGGCGGCTTCGGGGCCCGGCGCGGGTGTCACGACGATATGCTGATGGCCCGCGCCATAGCCCTCTGGGTCCACGCCGAGGAGCGGCTCACCAATCCGCCGCTCTCCCGGGCCGAAATCCAGGCCCTGCGCGATATGTGCGGCTGACACCTGGGAGCGCACGGATAGGTCCGTGCGCTCCTTTAATATAATAATGTGTAGCGATGTGAGTTATAGATTAAATACTGTCCTGTATCACTGAAAACTGTTTTTTATATGATTTTTCTTCAAAAAAAGATGTGAAAAGATTTGGCGGTTTCGAATAAAGTGCGTAATTTTGCATCGCTTTTGAGACGGAAAGCGTCTCTCAAACGACAGAACATTGAACATATGCCTCTTTAGCTCAGTTGGCCAGAGCACGTGATTTGTAATCTCGGGGTCGTTGGTTCGAATCCGACAAGAGGCTCAAGAATTCAAGACGCCATCTCGAAATCTTATCCTATCGGGCGAATACCAGAGTGGCCAAATGGGGCAGACTGTAAATCTGCTGGTTTATACCTTCGGTGGTTCGAATCCATCTTCGCCCACAACCTTGGCTCCAGGCGGAGCAGAGCGCTCGAGGCGCAAGCCGACAGCAACACGCGGAAGTAGCTCAGTTGATAGAGCATCAGCCTTCCAAGCTGAGGGTCGCGAGTTTGAGCCTCGTCTTCCGCTCGAAGCAAGTCTCAAGGCCGGCAGGCCGAGAGAAGACATTCTAAACCAATCACGCCAATGTAGCTCAGGGGTAGAGCACTTCCTTGGTAAGGAAGAGGTCGCGGGTTCAAATCCCGCCATCGGCTCAA
>JAIDJD010000253.1 GCA_029052375.1 Duncaniella sp.
AGACGCTCGCTGTCAATCTCGCCCGTAAGGATGAAATTGACAACGAGGACAAAGAGGTCTGTGCTTATGCCCGCGCGTCCGCAGAGCTCGGCGATAGTGGCATCTCCGAACCCGAGCGGAAGCGAGAAACGGCTGAGGACAGGCAATATGTCGTAGTCGGCCTCGATGAGGTCCGACACACTGTCTGTCTCGTTGAATCTGATATTTGAGCCTGACTTTGCCACAGGTATGTAAATTCAGATGTCAGAATCAGGCTTCGGCAGGAGCCTCAGCCTCGGCGGCCTCCTCGGCGGGAGCCTCAGGAGCGAAGTCTGTGATGCCGGCGGCTACGAGCAGATTGTACCAGGAGAGGAGCTTCTTGATGTCTGTCGTATAGACGCGCTCGCGGTCAAACTCGGGAAGAATCTCGCCGAAATACTCGCGGATATCAGCGTCAGAGCCGAGAGCCTTGACGTCTACGGGCTTGCCTTCGGCCTTGGCCTTGACAGACTCGAGCACATTGCCGAGGAGAGTATCCTCTCCGTCCTGAGTGTAGATGGAGATGTCTCCGAGCGAGATGACCTTGTCGTGGGCATAGGCGGGAGTGCGCTTGCCGGTGGCGATAGCCTCGACGATGAGCATATTCTTGCCGCGGCTTACGAGACGGAAGAGACCGGGACGGCCGGCGATAGACAGTATATTCTTGATCATAACTGGTAGTTTTCTGAATTAGAAATGTGAATTTAAGCGTTTGAAAACGGAGACAAAATTACAACATTATCGGCACACTCGCAAACCGCGGCGCAAATTTGTGGAGCAAGAACAGGCACCCCGTATCGGAGAAAATGCTTAATTTTGCGGCATGAAAGCAAAAGGATACATCTTGGCCGCGATTGCCGCGGCGGCTTACGGAACCAATCCGGCATTTGCCGTGCCTCTCTATGCCGACGGAATGAACCCTGTCTGTGTGCTTCTGTTCCGCTATATATTCAGCCTGCCGATACTGGCGGCGATGATGGCGGCGAGAGGCAGGTCGCTCATCATCGGCAAGGCCGAGGCCATGCAGCTTGCAGTCCTCGGAGTGCTGATGGCCGTGTCGTCGCTCGGACTGTTCGAGAGCTACAACTATATGAACTCAGGCGTGGCCTCCACCCTGCTCTTCGTCTATCCGGTGATGGTGGCCGTGATGATGTCTTTCTTCTTCCACGAGCCGTTCAGGATGAGCACGGGCATATGCCTTGCCATCATGGGCGCCGGACTTTTCATGCTTATGAAGGGGGATGCTGGCTCGGAGACCGGGATGCTCGGCGTAGTGCTTGTGATGCTCTCGTCGCTGACCTATGCCATGTACCTTGTCATGACCAACGTCTCCAAGGTGCTCCACGGAGTGTCGACGCTCAAGATGCTCTTCTACGTAATCCTCTTCGGCAGTTCGGTCTTTATATTCGCGCTGCTGCTGGGAACGCCCTTCACCGTCCCCTCGGGCATCGGCGGATGGATCAACCTCGCAGCCCTCGCGCTGATTCCCACAGTCCTGTCGCTTGGCTGCACCACCGCAGCCATCAACACCATCGGCTCTACCCCCACCGCAATTTTCGGCGCTCTGGAGCCTGTGACGGCTGTGGTGCTCAGCGTGGTGCTTCTCGGACAGGACATAACAGGCCGGGAGATAGCAGGCGGACTGCTGATAGTGGCAGCAACGTCTATTGTGATAGCCTCAGGTCCGGTAGACAAAGTGCTTCTCAGGGTAAAGAAGATGCTCCCGAGACTGAGAAGACGATGAAGAGGACGGGGATAACAAAAAACAGCCTCGGGAATTCCGAAGCTGTTTTGTCGGGGTGACTAGACTCGAACTAGCGACCTCACGCCCCCCAGACGCGTACTCTAACCAACTGAGCTACACCCCGATGGTGTTGTCTTGTTAAAGACGGGGGATTGCTTTCAAGAGCCTCAGCTCTCAATTGCGATGCAAAGTTACACAACATTTTCGGAGTAGAGCAACTCCCGAGGCGAGTTTAACTCAAAATTAACACTTCGCCATACTTATTATTAATTTTTCTTAACAACAGACTTTCTTCTTTGCCGGTATTCCTGTCCCATCATGAAACGGTCGTAATAAGAGATGAGCAGTGTGGTGAGCGGTATGGCTATGATGAGGCCGATGAAGCCGAGGAGCGTCCCCCACACCGAGAGAGAAAAGAAGATGAGCGCAGGATTCATGCTCATGGCTTTGCCGATAATGCGCGGCGTGAGTATCAAGTCCTGGTTATCCAGGACGAAAACATAGACCGCCAAGGCCTGCCAGAATATTATCCAG
>JAIDJD010000254.1 GCA_029052375.1 Duncaniella sp.
CGTTGACGGCTACGGATAGCAGGGCCGATATCATTGCCTTTTTCGGGTAGCCTGTGGCGCGCATCAGGTTGTTGAGCCCTATGAAGACGTAAGACACGGGGGTGCCGAGGAGCACCACCTGCATGAACTCGCGCGCATACGGGATGGTGGCTTCCGTGGCGCCGAAGAAGTAGAGGATGGGGTCGAGGAACAGAAAGGTCAGCCCGCCGAACACCGCTGAGTGTATCAGGCAGATGGAGAAGACGTTGTTCACCACGTCCGTAGCCCTGTCGTAGTTCTTCTGGCCGAGGAATATCGAGCTTATCGCCGCGCCGCCTGCCGCTATGAGCATCACGAAGGCCGCCACGAGGTTCATGAGCGGGAATGTGATCGCAAGGCCGGCTATGGCCATGGGGCCTACGCCGCGGCCGATGAATATAGAGTCTATGATGTTGTACAGCGACGTCGCCACGCTCGCTATGATGGCGGGTATGGAATACTGGGCGAGCAGCCTGCCTATCGACTTCTCGCCGAGCTCCGATGTCGGGCCGCTGTGTGTTGCGTTTGCCATAAAGTGTCTGGTTTGCGGTTGTTCGGTGGACGGCATGGATGGCGGGCGCAGGCGGCCGCGCCCGCTGTCGGGGATGTCTCCCGGGATTCCATGTCCGCGGGGGGGGCTTACCTGGCCGACCTCTCTCTCCACAGTCCGAGCAGGAGGGTCATATCCTCCGGCAGGGGGGCCGTGAAGAACATCTCGCGGCCTGTGGCAGGGTGGACGAATCCGAGCGTGCGGGCGTGCAGCGCCTGTCTCGGGCAGGTCTCCATGCACCCGCGCACAAACTTCTGGTACGCTCCTGTGCGCTCTCCCCTCAGCACCTTGTCGCCTCCGTATCTGGCGTCGGCGAAGAGCGGGTGTCCTGTGTGCGACATATGTACGCGTATCTGGTGGGTGCGCCCTGTCTCGAGGACACACTTCACGAGGGCTGTGTGCGCGAAGTCTTCCATCACCTCGTAGTGTGTCACCGCGTGTTTGCCCGAGGGGTCGTCCGGCGGCAGCACAGCCATCTTGAGGCGGTCGCGGCGGTCGCGCCCTATGTTGCCCTCTATTCGCCCTGCCGCGGGCGACGGTACGCCCCACACAAGGGCGTTGTATTCGCGCTTGGTGGTCTTGTTGAAAAACTGCTTGCCGAGGTGGGTCTTGGCGTCAGGAGTCTTGGCCACGACAAGCAGGCCCGAGGTGTCCTTGTCGATGCGGTGTACCAGCCCGAGCCTCGGGTCGGAGACGTCATAGTCGGGGTTGTCTCTAAGGTGCCATGCGAGGGCGTTGACCAGTGTGCCGGTGTAGTTGCCGTGTCCGGGGTGGACCACCATGCCCGCCGGCTTGTTGACCACGAGCAGGGTGTCGTCTTCGTAGACTATGTCCAGC
>JAIDJD010000255.1 GCA_029052375.1 Duncaniella sp.
ATATAATGGTAATTAGATCAATTCCGATTTTGGGGTTGATATTTCAATATGCAAAGATAGCGTTCTTTTCATTATTAAAGAAATATTTCTTTAAAAAATAGACGGCTCCCGATCAAAAGCGCCTGAATATATGCGTTAAATGGAGATGTGGCGCTGAGATACGGAAAAAATGCCTAACTTTGCATATTTAAAATTTTACCGTCGGAACTTATACCCATTAATTTTCTTACGAGAAATGTCTAATACAGGACGTTTGGCCGGGCTCACTGATGCCCAGGCGGCGGCGAGCCGCAGAGAGCATGGCGCCAATATACTCACACCGCCAGCCAAAGATTCGATGTTCAAGAGGTTCATACAGAAATTCAAGGACCCTCTGATTGTGATACTGCTGGTGGCCGGTGCCCTTTCTGTGGGGATTTCATGCTACGAGTACTGGTATCTGCATGACGGCATGAATGTTTTCTTCGAGCCTATCGGGATTTTTGTGGCGATACTTCTCGCCACCGGGCTGGCTTTCTATTTCGAGATGAAGGCCGACAAGGAGTTTGCCCTGCTCAATCAGGTCAGCGACGACGAGCCGGTCCAGGCTGTGCGCAACGGGTCGGCAACCAGAATCCCGCGCAGGGATGTTGTGGTTGGAGATATTGTGATTCTCAACACCGGCGAGGAAGTGCCGGCCGACGGCGAACTCATTGAAGCTGTCAGGCTCAGTGTCGATGAGTCGAGCCTGACGGGCGAGCCTGTGGCATCCAAGACTACAGACCCCGAGCTGTTCGACCCCGAGGCCACCTTCCCCTCCAATCATGCCATGCGAGGCACCAAGGTGATGGAGGGCCACGGCGTCATGCAGGTCTTCGCCGTCGGAGACAAGACCGAGAACGGCAAGGTATATGAGGCCGCACAGATAGACGACAGCGTCAAGACCCCTCTGAACGAACAGCTCGAAGGCCTCGGCTCTCTGATCACAAAGATATCCTATGGTGTGGCGGCATTCATCGTCGCCGGCAGGTTGCTTACATACTTCCTCTCTGTCCAGGACTTCGAGTGGGTGGCTTTCATGGCCTATCTGCTGCAGAGCCTTATGATAGCTGTGACGCTTGTGGTGGTGGCTGTGCCCGAGGGCCTTCCGATGGCTGTGACGCTCTCCCTGGCCTACTCGATGCGCCGTATGCTCAAGACCAACAACCTTGTGCGCAAGATGCACGCCTGCGAGACCATGGGCGCCGCCACAGTGATATGCACAGACAAGACCGGCACGCTGACACAGAATCAGATGCAGGTCTTCAAGACCGACTATTTCGGCCGGGATGAAGACCGTGGCCTGCTCTACGCGAATATGGCTGTCAACTCCACTGCCCGGCTTGACCTGGGCGGGGAGAAGCCTGTGGTGCTCGGCAATCCTACCGAGGGAGCCCTGCTGCTCTGGCTCAGGGACCAGGGTGTGGACTGCGAACAGCTCAGAGCCTCGGCCACAGTGCTGGAGGAACTGCCGTTCTCGACAGAGCGCAAGTATATGGCAACTGTGGTCAGAAACCCCGACGGCAGAGAGATACTGTATGTCAAGGGTGCGCCCGAAATCATTTATGCCATGTGCCGCGACAAGTCGGGCGTGTCGGCCGAAGAGGCTGAGAAGCGTCTGCTCGAGTATCAGAATATGGCCATGCGCACGCTCGGGTTTGCCTTCCAGGAGCTGACGCCCGGCGAGAAGGCCGTCGGGAAAGACCGTGTGGAGGCCGGCAATCTGACCCTCCTTGCCATAACAGCCATCTCAGACCCTGTCCGCCCCGACGTGCACGACGCCGTCAGGGAGGTGTGCGAAGCAGGCATCAAGGTGAAGATCGTCACCGGAGACACCCCGGGCACAGCCAAGGAGATAGGCCGTCAGATAGGGCTGTGGGACGACGCGTCGGACACCGTACGCAATATAATCACCGGAGCAGAGTTTGCAGAACTCTCTGACAACGAGCTGCTCGAGCGGGTGGAGGACCTCAAGATAATAGCCAGGGCGCGTCCGATGGACAAAAAGCGTCTGGTGGAAGCCCTGCAGGCCCGCAACGAGGTAGTGGCAGTGACAGGAGACGGCACCAACGACGCCCCGGCCCTCAAGACCGCCCATGTGGGGCTCTCGATGGGCGACGGCACGTCGGTGGCCAAGGAGGCGTCGGACATCACCATCATCGACAGCTCGTTCAGCTCTATAGGCCGGGCCGTGATGTGGGGGCGCTCTCTGTATCAGAACATCCAGCGGTTCATACTCTTCCAGATGACTGTCAATGTCGTTGCCTGCCTTATAGTGCTCTGCGGTTCGTTCATGGGCCTGCAGTCGCCCCTTACTGTCACGCAGATGCTGTGGGTCAATCTGATAATGGATACTTTCGCGGCAATGGCCCTCGCCTCGCTGCCCCCCTCCAGGTCTGTGATGAGAGACAAGCCCCGCTCGCGCACGACATTCATCATCAACCGGGCCATGTGGAAGAGAATCATAGGCGTCGGCCTTGTCTTCTTTGCCATTCTTCTTGCGTTCCTCTACTATCTTGAACATACGTCTCTCGAGAGCCTTGCGGAGATAGGCCGTGTGGAGATGGGCGCCTGCAAGGGGCTCAGCGAATACGAGCTGTCGCTGTTCTTCACTGCTTTTGTATTTCTCCAGTTCTGGAATATGTTCAATGCCCGGGACTTTGAGACCGGAAGGTCGGCGTTTCACTTCAAG
>JAIDJD010000256.1 GCA_029052375.1 Duncaniella sp.
AGCGGTCGGTGACATCTTCCATCGGAGCAAGCATCACGGGTCTCTTGCCTAAATCTATATCTCCTATCTTCATAATAGTCCAAAATTACAAAAAATACTCCATCTGCAGGTCATTCGCTGCTCAATTTTGCCATTTTTAAGGAAGTAAGGGAAAAACTCCTGTATTGTGCCTGATTTCGCCGGTGGGTTGTCCCAGCTGTCGTGTCTGTGACAATCCTTGTTGTTCAGAGCCTGAGGTCGGAGATGAGGAAGTTGCTTCCGGCTACGAGGACCATGCCGTCGGGGCCGACGTCGGCGCGTGCCCGGCGGAGTGCCTCGTTGACATCAGTAATCTCTGTGCCGTCAAAGCCATCGGCCTTGGCTTTGGCCGCGAGGTCGGCGGCTCTGAGGCCGCGGGGCGCGGTGGGGGCGGAGAAGTAGAGCCTGACATCTCCTCTCAGGCCTCTGAGCAGGGCGAAGACGGGACTGAGGTCTTTGTCGGCCACAAAACCCATGACTATGGCCTTGCGGGGGTGGGTGAGGCGGTTGAGGTTGGCGATGATGTGTTCCCAGCCTCCGCAGTTGTGTCCGGTGTCGGCTATGGTGAGGGGTGCGTCGGCTATGCGGCTCCACCGGCCGAAGAGGCCTGTGAGTTCTGTGACGCGGGCAAAACCCTCTCTGACGGCGCTGTCGGGGATGTCGAAGCTGTGGCGCAGCAGGGGGATGGCGCTGAGCACTGTGGCGGCGTTGAGAGACTGGTGTGTGCCCTGAAGCTCGCCGCGGATGGGGCCGAAGGGTGTCTCGGGATAGCTGTTGCTCTCGGCCTCATAGATTGCCCTTGCAGGCTCGGCCTTGAAGAGCGGGGCGCCTGTCTCGGCGGCCGCGCGCTCGAATACGGGGCGCGTCTCCGGTGTCCATTCGCCTATGAGGGCGGGTACGCCCGGCTTGAAGATGCCGGCCTTCTCGGCGGCTATCTCGGCGGGGGTGTCGCCGAGAAGGGCTGTGTGGTCGAGCGAGATGTTGGTGACTATGGAGAGGATTGGAGTTATGATGTTGGTGCTGTCGAGGCGTCCGCCGAGGCCTGTCTCTATGACGGCAACATCCACGCCTTTGCGCTCGAAGTATTTGAAGGCCATGGTTGATGTCAGCTCGAAGAAGCTGGGGCTGAGGCCCTCGGGGGCACGCCGTTTCCACTCCTCGACAAATACTTCGACCATGGCGTGGTCTATCTTCTCGCCGTCCACACGGATGCGCTCGCCGAAGTCGTAGATGTGGGGCGATGTGTAGAGCCCTGTCTTGAGACCTGCCGACTGTAGTATGGCGGCGAGGGTGTGGGCCGTGGAGCCTTTGCCGTTGGTGCCTGCGATGTGGATGCAGGGGTAGGCGCGGTGAGGGTGGCCGAATAGGGCGTCGAGAGCCTCTGAGTTGCCGAGGCCCGGCTTGTAGGCGCCGGGGCCTATGTTCTGGTAGACCGGCAGAGAGGCGTAGAGATATTCGATGGCTTCTGTGTAGGACATTGGCTGGTAGGGTGTCAGATGTAGATGAGATATCCGGCTATGCCTGAGATACATATTACGAGTATCGGGTGCCACTTGATGAAGTAGACCATCACGAAGGCGGCCGCGCAGAGGATGATGCTCCATACCACCTGGCGGGTGTCTTCGCCGAAGTTGGCGCTGTTCATCAGCAGCAGGGCGGCAGAGGCTATGAGGCCGACGACCACAGGCCTCAGTCCGGCAAAGATGCCCTTGACCACGGCGCTGTCTCTGTGGCGGCGTATCAGATGGCTCGTGTAGGCCACGAGAAGGAAGGAGGGCAGCACCACAACGAGGGTGCATATAATGGAGCCGAGGATGCCGAAGAGCGGACTTGCGAGGGCCGCGGACGATTCGCCGGGGGCTACGTAGCCTATGTATGTGGCCGAGTTGATGCCGATGGGGCCGGGGGTCATCTGTGAGATGGCCACGATGTCTGTGAATGTCTGTTCGGATATCCATCCCGGGCCTACGATCTCGCGCTCGATGAGGGCGAGCATGGCATAGCCTCCGCCGAAACCGAAGAGGCCTATCTTGAGGTAGCTCCAGATGAGACGCAGGTATATCATTTCCTCTCACCTCCTTTCCGGCTGTCGGGCTGTCTGTCGGCCCCTGTGTCTGTGTGGCGCGAGAGCCACCACCATCCGCCGAAGCCACCGAGGACTATGTAGAGTATGGGATTGGATACCACGGGGAGCTTGGACCATATCAGCAGGGCCACGGCTATGGGTATCCACATGGTCTTGAGGCCTATGCCGGCCGACCTGGCCGAGGAGATGACCGGGGCCACGATGAGGGCCACGACGGCGGGACGGACGCCTTTGAATATGGCCGATAGGGTGGGGTTGTTCTTGATGAGCTCCGGGGTGAGGAAGATGGCTATGGAGAGGATGATGAGGAACGATGGGAGGATGGTGCCGAGCGATGCGGCTGCGGCTCCGCGGTTGCCGCGGAGCTTGTCGCCTACGGCTACGGCGATGTTGACGGCGAGGATGCCGGGTAATGACTGGGCCACGGCGAGCAGGTCGAGAAACTCCTCGCGCTCTATCCAGCCGTATTTGTCGACAATCTCTTTCTCTATCAGCGAGATCATCGCCCATCCGCCTCCGAATGTGAAGGCTCCGATTTTGAAGAAGGTGAAGAAAAGCTGCCAGCAGATGGATGACATTAGTGACTATGTTTATGGGTTGATGCGTCTCGGACGCGTCATGGTGTGCCTGAGCCGCGAAATGTTCTGCAAAGTTACTCAATATATTTAAGATGACCTAAGGTAGCGGCGGCCAAAACACAATGATGCCCCGGGCCATTGTCTGGGCCGGGGCATCGGTGTGTCTCGGAGGTGTGCTCGGCGCGCCGGTGTCAGCGCTTGCCGTACATCTCGTCGTAGTATTTCTCGTATTCGCCCGAGGTGATGTTGTCCATCCATTCCTGGTTGTCGAGATACCAGC
>JAIDJD010000257.1 GCA_029052375.1 Duncaniella sp.
GCCCTGCTGTCTCCATACCCGAGGGATTTGGCCGCCTGATGGCCTCGATAGGCCTTGAGGAGCTCCCTGAGACGCTTGCCAAGGGCGTCCCGGAGGTCTCCGTGCGCCTCAACCTCGCCAAGTCTCCCGAGCCTCCGGCCGGGGGCGAGCCGGTGCCCTGGTGTCCCGAAGGATATTACCTGCCCGAGCGTCCCCGCTTCACACTCGACCCGCGTCTCCACCAGGGGCTCTATTACGTCCAGGAGGGCGCGTCGATGTTCCACGCCCTGGTGGCTTCTCATCTTGTATCCGCCATAGGGCGTCCCGTCCGTGTGCTCGACTCGTGCGCGGCCCCGGGAGGCAAGACCACCGCTGTCATGAGCCGTCTCCCAGAGGGGTCGTTCACGGTGGCCAACGAGATTATCCCCGCCCGCGCCGCCGTCCTGCGCGAGAACCTCCTCAAGTGGGGCGACCCGTCTGTGATGGTGACACGCGCCGACACGGCGGTCTTCGGCAGTCTCGGCGAGACGTTCGACATCATCATAGCCGATGTCCCCTGCTCGGGCGAGGGTATGATGCGCAAGGACCCCGACGCCGCGGCCCAGTGGAGCCCCGGGCTGGTAGAGGAGTGTGCCGCGCTCCAGCGCCGCATCGTGGCCAATATATGGCCGTCGCTCCGTCCGGGCGGATACCTTGTCTACAGCACCTGCACCTTCAACCGCTCTGAGGACGAGGAGAATGTGGCCTGGATAGCCCGGGAGTTCGGCGCCGAGGGAGTGGAGATTCCTGTCGACCCCTCGTGGGGCATCGCCCCCGGCATAGACACCGCGTATCCCTGCCGCCGCTTCATCCCCGGGCGCACACGCGGCGAGGGGCTCTTTGTGGCCGTTCTGCGCAAGCCGGGCACTCTCCCCTCTGCCGTTTCTGCTCCGCACAAGGATAAGAAACAGAAGCAGAAGAAGGGTCAGAAGGGCCCTGCGGTTGATATTTCCTCTCTCTCGGCCCATCTGCTCAATCCCGAGAGGTTCACCATCTCGGCCACAGAAGAGCGCGTCACAGCCTTTCCTGCGGCCCATCTCGACCTCCTCCACAGGATTTCGGGCGTGGCCGATGTCATCCACGAGGGGATACCGCTGGCCGCCGTCAAGGGGCGCGACCTCATCCCGGCCCATGCCCTCGCTCTCTCCACGGCCCTCTCCCCCGACACATATCCGCGGGTCGAGCTCTCGGAAGAGCAGGCGCTCGACTACCTGCGCGGCACCCTCGCATCGCTCCCTGACGGCACCCCCAGGGGACACGTCCTTGTCACCTTCGGCGGCCGGCCCCTCGGATGGATGAAAAACCTCGGCTCACGCGCCAACAACCTCTACCCCAACCCGTTCAGAATCAAAAAATTGTAAATGCTCAATTTTCAATTCTAAATTCTCAATTTCCAATTCCAGACCCCATGCGTATCGATATACTCACCGTTCTCCCCGAGATGCTCGAGAGCCCTCTCGGATGCTCAATACTGAAGCGCGCCCAGGACAAGGGTCTCTGCGAGATACACGTCCACAACCTGCGCGACTGGAGCACCAACAAGCACCGCAAGGTAGACTCCTATCCCTTCGGAGGCGAGGCCGGCATGGTGATGCAGATAGAACCCGTAGACCGCGCCATATCTCAGCTCAAGGCCGAGCGCGAGTACGACGAGGTGATATTCACCTCGCCTGACGGCGAACAGTTCAACCAGCCCATGGCCAACTCGCTCTCCCTCGCCGAGAACCTCATCATACTCTGCGGCCACTACAAGGGCGTCGACTACCGCATCCGCGAACATCTCGTGACCAAAGAAATCTCCATCGGCGACTACGTCCTCACCGGAGGCGAGATACCCGCCGTGGTCATAGCCGACTCCATCATCCGCCTCATACCCGGCGCCATAGGCGATGAGCAGAGCGCCCTCTCGGACTCCTTCCAGGACAATCTCCTCGCCCCTCCCGTCTACGCCCGCCCCGCCGAATACAACGGCTGGCGTGTTCCCGACGTCCTCCTCTCCGGCCACAAGGCCAAGATAGACGAGTGGAAACACGAGCAGGCCCTCGAGCGCACCCTCCGCCTCCGCCCCGACCTCCTCGAGAGTGCAGAATGACCGTTCAATACATAGTCATGCAACCTAACGGCGGAGCCCTACTATCAAGGGCGGAGCCCTCATGATTGCCAAACAGACTGCAACCTAACGGCGGAGCCCCCGGTTAGCTTCCTGGAAGATGTTTCCACAGATTTCCACTTGCCGTTTGGAAAATCGATGACATAAAAATCCCGGCCCCGCAAGATTGTGGTCTCGCGGGGCCGGGATGCTTTATGTATTATGTCAGGTTAACAGCTTCAGATGATGTCTTCGTAGTCCATGCCCATATAGTGCTGATAGGGATGGTCGCAGGCCGGACAGGTCTCGGGCGGCTCGGTGCCTGTGTACTCGTATCCGCATACGAGACACTTCCAGAGGATAGGTTTCTCGCGTTTCCACACGGTGTCCTCCTTGACCTGCTTCAGGTAGTGGAGAAAACGGCGTCGGTGGCCGCTCTCTATCTCGGCTATGGCACGGAAGTGCGAGGCTATCTCGGTGAATCCTTCCTCGTCGGCCACCTTGGCGGCCGCCTGATACTGTTCGGTGCCCTCAACGAGTTCTTCCTGGGCCGCAATCTCGAGATTCTGCTCTGTGGTGCCTATGATGCCGGCGTCTACGCCGGGCATCGTAACGTCTGCCTGGCCGCCCTCGAGCATCTTGAAGAAGACCTTGGCGTGGCGCAGCTCGTTGGCCGCGGTGTCGTTGAATATCTGCTGTACGGGGAAATATTTTTCCTTCTCTGCCTGCTGGGCGTAGAAGGTATATCGGCTGTAGGCCGAGGATTCGGAGAGGTAGGCGCGCACAATCGCTTTCTCGGTGCGTGTCCCCTTGATGCTTTTCTTACCTTTTGCCATAGTGTTGTTTTGTTATGGTTTGCTTTTCCTACAACACTCATGGCTCGTCCAGAGTTCAGAATGGGTGGGGGATTATTGTTTTCCGGCGGCGAGGGCGCAGAGCCTTGCCAGGACGTAGACACCGGCCATGGTCAGCACTATCAGCGCCGAGCAAGGCACCTCCACCACAAGACCGAGCATCAGTCCGCCGGTCGAGCACACGAGCGAGACAGCTATGCTCAGCCACATTATAGACTTGAAACGCCTGGCGAAGACCTCGGCGGTCATCTGCGGCATGGCCAGCATGGACATCAGGAGCATCACGCCTACCAGGCGTATGGTCAGCACAATGCAGACAGCCGTCAGCACGGTCATGGCTGTGGACACAAACCCTACTGGGAGCCCCCTGACCCGCGCGAAGTCGGGGTCGAAGGCGCATATCACTATCTTGTCGTACATCGAGGCCATGAAGATGACAAGCAGGGCCGTGAAGCCTCCGAACATCCACAGGTCTCCGCGCGATATGGTGAGGATGTTGCCGAAGAGAAAGCTGTTGAGCTCGGGGACATATCCGGGCGTCAGAAAGATGAAGATGGTGCCTATGGCCATGCCGAAGGCCCAGATGACCGCTATGGCCGAGTCTTCGCGGACGCGGTGGCGGGCAGACACCCACTGGACGCCGAGCGACGAGGCCACCGCAAAGAGCGCGGCTGTGGCCACGGGGCTGACGCCGAGATAATATCCGAGGCCAAGGCCTCCGAAGCAGGCGTGGGTGACGCCGCCGGATATGGAGACAAGACGGCGGCTCACAATATATGTGCCTATCATAGCCGACGCAACGCTCAGAAGCACCACCCCGACAAGGGCATTGATAAAGAATCCGTAACTGAACATCATTTCAGGATGGTTTATTGGCAGAGCTCTCTTCGCAGAGCATCACCCACTCGTCCCGGAGGGTTTCGGGCAGTTCGATGCCGCGCCGGCCGAGGGCCGCGCCCCAGGCAAAGACATCCTCGGGCAGCAGCGTGTAGAGGACGTTGCGGAACTGCTCGATCTCATCGTCGTCATACGAGCCTCCGGCCCGACCCTTGTAGCGGTCGAGCTCCTCGTCGTCGAAGTAGAGCGGCCCGTCGGCGCTCACGGCCTTCTTCTCGCAGACTGCGTGCAGGCCGCAACATTCATCGCTCTCGGCCCTCTCCTCGGTCCGGGGTGCGGCGGATGGGTCGGGCCTGTGGGTCAGCTTCAGGATGACGCCCGTGAGGACGAGGACACCCAAGATTATCAGCGCCCCGGTCATCCTTCGGCCTCCTCTTCAATCTCCTGTATGGTGAATCCCGCTCCGGCGAGCTGTTCCCAGAACTCAGGATAAGACTTGTTGACGACGTCGGGGTCGCATATCACAATCCCGGGCAGGAATATCGACGCCGGGGCCAGGGCCATGGCCATACGGTGGTCGTCGTATGTCTCGAACACCGGCAGCTCGCGTATGGGATTGCGCCTGCCGTCCCACTCCATCGTGCCGTGGACGGGAGTGTCTATCACGACGCCGACCTTGAGCATCTCGGCACAGAGGGCCGCTATGCGGTCGGTCTCCTTGATGGCCAGCGTCCCGAGGCCGGTGAAGCGGAAGGGATAGCCGAGCATTGCGCAGGTCACGGTCGCGTAGGGCACGAGGTCGGGGTTGTCCGAGAAGTCTATCACGGCCCTTGCGTCGGGGTCGGGGTTGGCCAGGAGGTCTGTGCCTCCCTCCTCGCCCGGCTCGGTGACCACGCCGAGGCGCGAGTATATGTCGGCCAGGCGGCGGTCTCCCTGGACAGAGCCTTCTGTGGCCAGGTTCGAGACATTTATGATGCCGGCGGCCATGGCCTCGGTCTCATACCATGCGGCCGCGGCGCTCCAGTCTCCCTCTATGGGGCGTGGACAGGCGGGAGCGCGGTATGAGCCGTGGGGCACCGAGACACCCCCGGGGGTCAGCTCGCCCTCCACACCGGCGTCGGCCATCAGTCTGAGCGTCATCTGTATGTAGGGACGCGAGACGGGGTCGCCCTTGAACACTATCTTAAGTCCCTGCCTCATCAGCGGGGCTATCATCAGCAGGGCCGAGATATACTGAGAGCTCACCGTGGCGTCCATCTCTATCTCGCCGCCCTCGAGCCTCCTGCCCGTGACGGCGAGCGGCGGAAATCCCTCCTCGCCCTCATACTCTATGTCGGCGCCGAGGGCCCTCAGGGCATCCACGAGCACACCTATGGGCCTGTGGCGCATACGTTCCGAGCCGTCGAGGCGCACACGGCGGCCCTCCTGCACGGCATAGAAGGCGGTGAGGAAGCGCATGGTGGTGCCGCCGGCGCCGCAGTCGACCTCCACGGCCTCGGGGTCGGACAATGCATTGGCTATGAGGCGTGTGTCGTCACACTCGGCCACGGGCGCCGGTGCGGGCGCGCCGGGTGTCAGCGCCGCTATCACCAGGGCGCGGGCGCTCTGGCTCTTGGAGAGGGGCAGGGTGACGCGTGCCTCCATGAAGTCTTCGGGGGGGAATATTCTGTATCTCTTCATTGTGTCTTTATGTGCGTGGGGTATGTTTCATCTTGCGGGATATACGGCTGTCAGCACCGTCTTTTCCTCGCCGCGCCACGGGAGGGTGGCGTAGTAGCGTTCTGTAACGAGCTCGACGGGGATGCCCGAGCCCTGGTATGACTGCAGCACGCGCCCGAGCGAGTCGTCGGGCACAGAGATCCTGACGTCTGTCTTGAAGCTCCTGTCGGCCACGCTGCTCTCCGAGATTATCTCTCCCTCGTATGTCTTGAATATCACGCCGCGCTTCTCCACCCTTAGCACGTACCCTTTGATGCGTGAATCCTCGGCGTAGGGGTTGAACCACCGTATCCACACACACGCGGCTGTGACGCCGAGCAGGATGGCTATGGTCCACCACACCCACCTGCGGTGACGGCGGCGTGGCCGCGGGGAGGGGTCTTGGGCTCCTCCTGCACCGCCGAACTCGAATGTCCGTGGGGGGGCGCCCTGCTCTCCGGCCGCGGGGTCTCCGGCCTGTGGGGCGGTGTCGTCACTGCTTGCCGGCCCTGTCTGTCCGGGCTCGGAGGTCTGCTGTGAGAAGTCGGTCAGGAAGCGGTCGTTCTTCTCGAGGTCAAAGAGTTTCATTTCTTGTTTTTTGTGAGGGCTATCCACCCGAAGGTGAAGAGGCCCAGGATGATGAGAGTGATAGTAGAGGTGCCCATCACCATATTGGCGAAGGCCGCGCTGTAGTCGCGTGTCAGCCCGGGCACATTGTAGAGCGACAGGCCGAAGATGAGGGCCCACTGGTAGGGGCCGATGCCGCCGTTGGAGGGGACGCCCATCGAGATGCTCGTGAGTATGAAGCATACCATCAGCGCCTTGAAGCCGTATGTGCCTGTCACCTCGGCCGTCAGCGGGAAGGCTTGGAAGGCCATCCACAGCGAGGCTATGTAGGCCCCCCAGATAAAGACGGTGTAGAAGAGCCACTTGCCCTTGCCGTCCATGCGTACTATGACGGCAAATCCCTGCCACAGTCCTGCCAGAATGCCGCGCACGGCCCTTACCATCCTGTGGCCGGGGTGTCTGGCCCAGAGCCATACACAGGCGCCTGCGGCCAGGAAGATGCCGGCCCAGAGCCACGGAGAGGTCAGCAGGGCCAGGAAGAACGAGGGCTCGGCCGGGTCTGACGTGTCAAGCTCCTCGGGGCGGATGAAGCTCATCAGCTGTGACGCCGCGAAGGTGAAGGTGGCCAGCGTCAGCAGCAGCACGGCGAGGGTGTCCGTCAGGCGGTCGGCCACCATCGAGCCGAACACCTTGGTGAAGGGTGCGTTCTGGCGCTGGGCCACGAATCCCGTGCGCCACAGCTCGCCGAGCCTCGGCAGCACGAGGTTGACCGAATAGGTGCCGAAGATACTCAGCGTCAGCTCCCACAGTCCCGAGCGTATCCCGAGGGCCTTGAGCTGGAGCTGCCAGCGGGCCGCGCGGGCCACATGGGCCGCGATGGTCAGGGCGATGTTGGCCCACATCCAGCGGAAGTCACACTCGGTCTTCATCGTCTGCCACATGGCCTTGAAGTCCATGCCGCGGAACAGCAGCCAGCAGAGCCCCGCGCTGATGGCCAGGGGCAGTATGGCGCCGCCCAGCAGCCTGCGGGCCTTGTGGCCGCCCGCTATGCTGTCTGTCTGTGTCATCGTGCCAGGTTTGATATGTTGCTGGTGTTGCGGAAGCGTCCTCCTATCATGCCGTTCTGCCCTCCTCCGAGGCCGTTGTTGCGCGTGGCGTTCTGCATGAAGGGGTCGTCGAAAAACTCGTCCTCCTCTTCCTCTTCCGAGGCGTTGGGGTCTTGCTCGCCCTTCTTCTTCTTGGGCTTGTTCTTGACTATCTCGTAGGGCTTCTGCTGTTCCACGGGCAGTTCGTTGATGTTCCATTCCTGCTCGATGTCCCAGTTTTTCTTGAGGTTGAACTTGCGGGGATAGTAATACACCTCCTCGGGCTGGCGCAGGGAGGCTATCGAGCCGGTGGTCCAGAGAGAGTCGCCGTCGGTGTCTATGAAGAGGCGGGCATAATATGTGCCGGGGTTGATGTACTCTATCCTCACGCCTCCGGTGCTGTCTGCGGCCACGGCGGTCACGGGCGCGTCCGATGTGTTGAGCAGCTCTACCACGGCCCGGCGTCCGTCGAGGCCGCTGATGTTGAAGCTCAGCGTAGAGTAGTCAGACCGGCTCTTGGCCAGAATCTCTGTCTGCACATACTTGTTCGAGATGCCGTAGATGTCTGTGAAAGCGGCCGAGTCTACCGTCAGGCGGTATTTCTGCCCGCTCTCCCACTCTACGGGGGCCACCCACACCAGAGGGTTGAGCGGCCGGGCCCTTCTCAGGCTCAGGTTGCCGGCGGGATACCACACGGAGTCTATCTCCATCTCGAGCCTGAGGCCCGTGGTGTCCACAGAGGCTATTGGCGTGGGGCTCTTGAACATCAGGGGCTTGTGGAGGTCGGCGGGGACAGGGCTGGCCAGCTTGAGGTCGAGATGCTTCACCTCCTGGCGCGGCAGGTCGGCCCACTCGAGGGTGTCCTCCTGGTTTTCTATCTTCTTGCGGTTTTTCTCGCGGGTGTCGGCGTTGAGCTTCATGATGCGCTCTACCTCTTTCTCGAAGTTCTCGCGCTTCTTGCGGGCCTCCTCGTCGCGCTTCTTCTTTGACATCGGGCCGCGGACATTCATCTTGAGGGTGTCTGTGGCCAGCGAGAGGCCGCCGAGGGTGTCGGTCTTCATATACTCGAGGGCCACGGTCAGCGAGTCGCGCTCGTATATGGCCGAGTCCGTTATCCAGTAGACCAGAGTGTCCATCGTGGCCGACGACTCTACCACGGCCCACTCCGACGACTCCTGGCCTGCCCTCGGGGTGTTGACCAGCCTCAGGCGGGGCAGGGTGTCGGCCTTGGCCGAGAGGGTGAAGGTCAGCTTCTCTATCGCGGGGCGCTTGTACTCCTTGAGGTATTGGGGGGTGTACTCCTCGTTGAACCACGTCAGCAGCACGTCGTCCGGCAGAAACCTCGTTATGCCGCGCGTCACCAGCGAGTCGCGTATCCCCGCATGGTTCAGCAGGGTGTCTGTCACGGTGGCGGGCTCGGCGCTCGGCGTCAGCGTCACGTCGTAGAAGGCCACATCCTCCGAGCGGTCCCAGTGGTAGTCGCGGTTGACGTCGTTGATGGCAAAGATGCGGTATGTGCCGGGGGCCATGTTGCGGACGGTGAACTCGCCCCGCTGGTTGGTCTTGGTGATGCGCTCCATGGGCAGGGTGGTCAGCGCCGTGTCCGAGAGATTTGAGTAGACGCCCACGAGCATCCCCTGGGCCGGCTCGAGATTGCGCGCCTGGAAGACGCGCCCCGATATGCACAGCGTGTCGAGGGTGTCGCCTGTCGAGAAGTCGAGCGCCATGCCGTCGAGTATGTTGCCCTCGTTGAGGTCCTTGATGGCGTCGGCAAAGTCTATGGTATATGTGGTGTTGGGCCTGAGGCTGTCTCTCAGCTCCACATAGACACGCCTGCCGACATTGGAGATGGCGGGCATATTCTTCTGGGCCGGAGAGACTATCACCTTGCTCATGGCATCGTCGAGCGACACATTCTCGTCAAACTCGAGCATGATGCGCTGGCGGTTGAAGTTGAGCTGGCCCATGGAGGGCGTGGAGCCCACATACACCGGAGGAGTCTCGTCTCGCGGGCCTCCTTCGGGGCGTCCCATGTTGGCACACGCGGCGGCTATCATCGCCCATGCCGCCGCAACCAGCATATGCAGTGGTCTAAGTCTTGGCATACTTATTTTATTATCAACTTGCAAAGATAGGGAAAAGAATTGAGAATCTTAAATTCTTTTCCTACCTTTGTGGCATATTATACCCCGAAACTCCTAAACTCCTATGCAGACAGACAAGAACACCGCCGTACGGGATCTCATGCAGTTTCTCGACAGCAGCCCCGTCAACTTCTATGCCGTCCACACCATAGCCGCGCGTCTCGACGCCGAGGGCTTCAAGCGCCTCGACCCCGCAGACAAGTGGACCCTCGAGCCTGGCGGCCGCTATTACATCACCAAGAACGGCAGCGCCATCTTCGGCTTTGTCGTCGGCGCGGGGCCCGCCTCGGCCGGATATCACATCATATCGGCCCACAGCGACTCGCCCACAATGCGCGTCAAGCCCGCCGCCGTCATGGTCTCGGACGGAGGGGTCGTAAAGCTCAACGTCGAGGTCTACGGAGGCCCCATCCTCTCCACGTGGATGGACCGTCCCCTCTCGCTGGCCGGACGCGTCGCCCTCCGCTCGGACAATCCCCTGCGCCCCCGCCTCGTGTTGGTGAAGTGGGACCGCCCCCTGCTCACCATCCCCAACCTGGCCATACACTTCAACCGCCAGGTCAACGACGGCGTGCGCCTCTCGCCACAGAAGGATATGCTCCCCGTGCTCGGCATCGCCGACGACAAGGGCACGGCCACACAGCGCTTCATGGAGATGATAGCCGAGGCCGCCGGAGCCTCTGTAGAGGATATCCTCGACTTTGACCTCTCGCTCTACGACACCACCCCCGCCTGCCTCACGGGCATGGACAGCGAGTTCGTCACCTCGGGCCGCCTCGACGACCTCTCGATGTGCCACGCCGCCCTCGACGCCCTGGTCTCCACAGCCTCGGAGAGCGTAGCCGCCACTCGCGTAATGGCCATCTTCGACAACGAGGAGACCGGCTCGGGCACCAAGCAGGGCGCCGCCTCGCCCGTGCTCCGCTCCCTGCTCGAGCGCGTCACGGCCGCCAAGGGGGGCTCGCACGAAGACTATCTGCGCGCCGTCGAGAACTCGTTCATGGTCTCGGCCGACAACGCACACGCCTTCCACCCCAACTATGGCGAGAAGTACGACCCCACCAACCACCCCGTCCCCGGCGGAGGCCCCGTCATCAAGATCAACGCCCGCTGCAAGTATATGACCGACGCCGACTCGGCCGCCGTCTTCAAGGGCATCTGCGAGGCCGCGGGCGTCCCCTGCCAGTACTTTGTCAACCACAGCGACGTGGCCGGAGGCTCGACCCTCGGCAATATCCTCACCTCCCAGATACCCCTGCGCGGAGTGGACATGGGCGAGGCCATATGGGCCATGCACTCCGTCCGCGAGACAGCCTCGGCCGCCGACCACTGGCACACAATCCGCGCTTTCAGAAAATTCTTTCAACTTTGACAGCCCTAAGTTTGGCAGTCTCGGCTGAATGACTTACTTTTGTAGCACTGTGTCAGGGCATTGCCGTGCCCTGAAACGGTGCTTTTCTTGCAATGCGCAACATAGCCCGTCATTTCAACACCAAAACATAAATATGCTTATGAAAAAACTTTTACTCTCTATCTTTGCGTGCGTGGCTTCCGTAGCCGCGATGTCTGCCGAGGAGGTCAAATTCGACTTCACCACCAACAGCTATGGCCAGCTCGTGGCAGGCCCCCAGACTGAGGACAACTATATGGAGGACGGCTCGAGCTTCAGCGAAGGCGTGGTCAACGTCACCGCCAACAAGCTCGGGGGCTCGGGTGTCCGCTTCTGGAAGACCGACGCCGGCGCGCAGACCTTCCGCTGCAACAACAAGAGCGGCATCACCGTCTCTGTCAACGGCGGCACCATCACCAAGATAGTCTTCACAGGCTCGAGCTACGACTACTTCAAGGTAGACGGCACCAACATCTCCTCCGGCACATGGGAGGGTTCGGCCTCTTCTGTCTCCTTTGTCAACCTGGGCAAAGAGACCAAGACCGGCACCATCCAGATGAAGACCATGACCGTCACCTACACAGGCGGCACCGCCGACAACCGTCAGGACGCCGGTCTCTCATTCTCGTCAGAGAAGGTGTATGCCATCCTCGGCGAGGCCTTCACAGAGCCCACGCTCACCAAGGCCACCACAGCCGCCGTCTCCTACGCCTCTGACAACGAGAAGGTAGCCACCGTAGACGCCGCCACCGGCAAGGTGACCCTCGTGGCCGCAGGCTCTGCCCGCATCACAGCCACAGCCCCCGCCAACGACGACTACAAGGCTGGCTCGGCATCTTATCTCCTCTTCGTGGCCAAGCCCGACCCCGAGAACACCGTCTACAAGTCTGAGAACGGCGCCGACTTCACCCTCGCCAATCCCGAAGACCTCGCCGTATGGTCTGTAGACACCAAGAACGGCTATCTCAAGGGCTCTGCCTACAAGGGAGGTGTCAAGGCCGCCACAGCCTATGCCTATGTGGCTGTAGACCTCACCGGCAAGAAGGACGCCGCTCTCATCTTCGACAACGTCTTCAACCAGTACAAGCTCAACGACGTGATGATAGCCCCCGCCGACTTCCACGGCTATGCCTATATCGTGGCTCGCGAGCAGGGCGCCGCTGAGTGGACCACCGTACAGGAGATGGCCGCTCCCGCCGCCTTCAGCTGGGACTTCTACACCGTAGGCCCCGTGGCTCTCTCGGCCTACGACGGCAAGAAGGTCGAGCTCGGCTTCAAGTATGTCTCTACCGCAGAGGTGGCTGGCACATGGGAGGTCAAGAACATCTTTGTCACCGCCCTCTCCGAGTCTGCCATTGAGGACATCGAGGCCACTGACGCTCCCGTCGAGTATTACAACCTCCAGGGCATCCGCGTGGACAATCCCGCCTCGGGCCTCTACATCAAGCGCCAGGGCAACAAGGTCTCCAAGGTAATCCTCTGAGAATTGAAAGATTGAGAATGGGAAATTGACCATTGACCATTCCACCCCACCACCCCGGCGGACCGACCCCTCGGCCCGCCGGGGTCTTTTTGTCCCTCCCTGAGATGTAGTCACATCCGTCACATCAGAGAGTGTTGCAGAACTCTATTTGAGGCTCAATGTAGGGACATACCTTTGGTATGTATCATTGGTAACCAAGTGCTTAGCCTACATGCCAAAGGCATGTCCCTACAAAATCTATGGTTCTGCAACACCTACTGAGGGGTGGAGTCAGTATCAACAGGGACTAATCTCAGGGCCGGAGGCCTGTCTTTATGTGTATCCCCACATGGAGCGTCGGAGACGCGGAGTGTGGGGTCGCGGAGTGTGGGGTCGCGTCCCCATCCCCACTCAGAGCCTCGGAGAGGTGCGTTTATGGTAACCACAAAGCTATTACCATAAAGACACATCTACGATGCTTATATCTTGTTATTGCCCTCCTCACCCCACACTCCGCGTCTCCGACGCTCCATGTGGGGATACACATGAAGACGGGCCTCCGGCCCTCGGATACTATGTGTTGTAGGCGTGGATGCGCGGGCGCTATGTATAGCGCCCCTACCGAGGGGTGGAGTCAGTATCAACAGGGACTAATCGCAGGGCCGGAGGCCCTCGGATAGTATGCGTTGTAGGCGTGGGGACGGCGGATATGGACTATGTGGGTGAATAGGGGACTATCTGATGGTGTCGTGTTAGTGAGGGGTGATAGGTTTGGGTACCCTGTGAGGGCATTTTTTTACTTTAACTGTTAAAAAGTTTGGCATTCTCGGGCAAATAGTCTATTTTTGTAGCATTATATCAGGCTTCTACAGACTGTCACTATACACCAATTCTTACAATCTGTAACCTTATCGCGCAGTTCAACACAAATCAATCAAAAATACGCTTATGAAAAAACTTTTACTCACATTCATCGCGCTCTTCGCGTGCGTGTCCTATGTGGCCGCACAGGAGACCGTGACTGAAGTCTTTAACAAGGAAGCCGAGTCGTGGTATACCACATTAAAGGCTGATGCGGATAAGGAAACAACACTAACCTCTCCTTTTACAGACATAACTTACAACAGCAAGCAGGCCTATCTTGAAGTTCAGACAGGCTATCTTATGCTTGTGAAGAGTGCTGGTATCATCAAGTTCAATCTTGATTTCCCCTGCTCTAATATTACGATTTATAGCAGGTCTGGTGCATCTAAAAATCAAGCAGTGACTGTATTGGCTGGTTCTACGACTATTAAGGAGAACACTAAGATTCCCAATGTAGCAGATGGTAATATTTCAATAGAAGTACCCGAAACTTCTCAGATTGCGGGTACTGAGTTTACTATAAAGGCTTCTGCTGCTTATAATGTGCAGATTACCAAGATTGTCTACACCAAAGCTGAGGTTAATCCTAACCTTAAGGATGCCGGTCTCGCATTCTCTGCCACCGATGTCGAGGCAAATCTCGGCGAGGCTTTCAACAAGCCCACGCTCACCAAGGCCACCACTGCCGAGGTCGTTTACTCTTCTTCTGACGAGGCTGTCGCTACAGTAGATGCTACAACAGGTGAAGTTACACTCGTAGCCGCAGGTACTACTACCATCACTGCTTCGGCTCCCGCCAACGAGGAGTACAAGGCCGGCACCGCTTCTTATACTCTTACAGTAATTAAGCCCGTTGTCGAGACAACAGTTGCTCTCGCTACAGAAATGACAGACGGTAAGTTTGTGCTTTATACTCCTCAGGGTGTAGCCAAAAACTATACAGGGTCAAATGCTTTCGGATATCTCTTCCTCGAGGCTGTTACTCCCGAAAACAATGAATTCAAGGTCAACGAAGACTATCTGATTGAGTTCACCAATACAGATAAGGGCTATACAATGAAGGATTGCAACGGCAAGTTCTTAGGAATGGATGCAACACATTTTGGCTCTTTCAATTTCTATGATTCGGCTGATGCTGATGGCAGCAATTGCTATTGGACTGCTACATTCGATGGTAACAATGATGTAAAAATCGAAAATGCAGGTCGTGCAGGCGCATACATATCCTATAAGCAGTACAAAGACGATTGGGAAATAGTGACAACCGATAATGCAGACCAGCCTCTTGTACAGCTCTATAAGGTAAAGGATGTCAACACTGCAATCGAGGATATCGAGGCCGCTGACGCTCCTGTTGAGTATTACAACCTCCAGGGCATCCGCGTGGCCAACCCCACCTCGGGCCTCTACATCAAGCGCCAGGGCAACAAGGTGACCAAGGTAATCCTCTGAGAATTGAAAATTTAGAATGGACAATTGACAATTGACCATCCCCCCCACCACCCCGGCGGACCGACCCCTCGGCCCGCCGGGGTCTTTTTGTGCCTCCCTTAGATGTAGTCACATCTGTCACATCAGTAGGGGCGCTATGTATAGCGCCCCTACCGGGGTGTGGGAGCAGTATCAACAGGGACTGATCTCAGGGCCGGAGGCCTGTCTTTATGTGTATCCCCACATGGAGCGTCGGAGACGCGGAGTGTGGGGTCGCGGAGTGTGGGGTCGCGTCCCCATCCCCACTCAGAGCCTCGGAGAGGTGCGTTTATGGTAACCACAAAGCTATTACCATAAAGACACATCTACGATGCTTATATCTTGTTATTGCCCTCCTCACCCCACACTCCGCGTCTCCGACGCTCCATGTGGGGATACACATGAAGACGGGCCTCCGGCCCTCGGATACTATGTGTTGTAGGCGTGGATGTGCGGGCGCTATGTATAGCGCCCCTACCGAGGGGTGTGGTGTCCGCGCGGACGCCCCCCACTGCGTGTATGGGCGTATGGTCGCCAGGGCAACGGCGGAGCCGTTGAATCTACCAAAGCCCCACGAATATTCGTGGGGTCTGCATCCCATACACATAAGGTCAACCGTGGAACGGTTGCATCTATCGCGGTGTCAGATGCAACCGTTCCACGGTTGTTATTTTATGTTATGCCGTAATCCCACGAATAATCGTGGGGCTTTGGTAGATAATACCGTTCCACGGTATTATTGGGATAGGGCTGGTGAGTTTATGTGGGATTGATTATGCGGTGGCTGTGGCAGATGGCAACGCCATATCATCCACCCCGGCCCCCTTCGGCGCGGGGTTGGGGCTGTTGGGTTGGGGCCATTATGGCAGAACCTTATTGCCCTACACATTGTTATAGGAGAAACAGGCTCAATTTTGCGACAAATAAAGGATTTCATTATCGGAAAAAATGACTAATTTTGCGCCTGTATCACGTCTCAACATCACATACACTAATATGAACTCACGCTTGAAAGGGCTAACATTGTCACTCTTAGCGGCTTTGGCCGCTCTCACCGCCTCGGCTGTAGAGCCGGGCGAGGTGCTCACGCTCGAGCAGTGCCGCTCGATGGCTCTTGGCAACAACAAGATGCTGCGCCAGGCGGCCGAGGAGATCCGTGCCGCCCACTATCAGAAAGAGGAGGCCTTTGCGGCATATCTCCCCGCCATAGATTTTGCGGGCGGGTATATGTACAATCAGAAAGACCTCTCGCTCTTTGACAAAGACCAGCTCTTGCCCATCAAGAACTTCAATCTCGAGACCAAGCAGTATGAGTTTGCCGTGGTCAAGAATCCCCTCAACGGCGAGCCTGTGATGGTCAACGGCAAGCCTATCCCCTCTCAGGTGGCCTACCTGCCCAAGGAGGCCATGACCTTCGACATCCACAATGTCTTTTTCGGCGCCGTGACGCTGACCCAGCCCGTATTTATGGGCGGCAAGATTGTGGCCATGAACAAGATAACGGGCTTTGCGGAGGAGATGGCCAAGGCCAAGCACTCCAGCCAGGCGCGCGACGTGGTCTATGCCGTCGACGCCGCCTACTGGCAGATAGTCTCGCTGAGGGCCAAGCAGAAGCTCGCAGTGAGCTATGTCAACCTGCTCGACACGCTCTCCCACAACGTGGACCTGATGTTGGAGCAGGGTGTGGCCACTCGCCGCGACAAGCTCGCGGTAGACGTCAAGCTCAATGCCGCCAAGGTAGACCTCACCAAGGTGGACAACGGCCTCGTGCTCTCGCGCATGGCCTTGGCCCAGCTGTGCGGATTCCCGATACATACGCCCTACACCATAGCCGACGAGGCCGAGAGCCTTGACTCGCCCCGGCTTTCGGCCGAGGCCGCGTCTGACGCTCCCATAGACCTGCAGGAGGTGTATGCGCGCCGCGACGACCTGCGCCAGCTCGAGCTCGGGGTCAAGATATTCAAACAGAAAGAAAATGTGGCCCGCGCCTCCATGATGCCTAATCTGGCCTTGGTGGGCACATATTCGTTCTCCAATCCCAACGTGTTCAACGGTTTCAAACACCGCTTCAACGGCGCGTTTTCGGTCGGAGCCATGCTGACGGTGCCTATCTGGCACTGGGGCGGCAACTACAACAAGCTCCGTGCGGCCAAGGCCCAGACCGCGGCGCTCGGGATGCAGCTCGACAATGCCCGCGAGATGATAGACCTGCAGGTGAGCCAGGCCTCTTTCAAGGCCCGCGAGGCTGTAAAGACGAGCCGTATGACGCGCGCCAATCTTGCGGAGGCCGACGAGAATCTGCGCTGTGCCACTCTCGGCTTCAAGGATGGCGTGATGACCGTCGACGATGTGATGGGCGCCCAGACCGGGTGGCTCAAGGCCCACAGCGAGGATATCGATGCCCGCATCGACCTCTATCTCTGTGATGTCTACCTGGCCAAGGTGTTGGGAACGCTTGAAATTGAGAATTGAGAATTTAGAATTATAGGTCTTATTGGACTTATAAGACTAATAAGACATATGAAAATCCCCCAGGCCGCCGGGCGGCCTTGCTAAACTTTAAACCTCAGGCCGCAAGGCCCTAAACTTTAAACTCCAATATAATGAGCACTCAGAATCAGCCCAAGACGGCCGAGCAGAAGGAAAACCGCGCACTCCTCACAGCTATAGGCGTGGTATTGGTCGGGGTCGTAGCCCTCGCCATCATAGGATTTGTTTTCATGAGCCATCCCGACGAGGTGGTCGAGGGCCAGGCCGAGGCTGCCACGGTACGCATCTCGGGCAAGCTCCCCGGCCGTGTGGCGGAATTTTATGTCTCCGAGGGCGACATTGTCCGCAAGGGCGACACCCTTGTGCATATCCACTCATCCCTGGCCGACGCCAAGCTGATGCAGGCCGAGGGTATGGAAGATGTGGCGCGCCTGCAGGAGAACAAGATTGACGCCGGGACACGCAGCCAGATAATCTCAGCGGCCAAGAGCCTCGCGGCTCAGGCCGAGGCCGCCGTGGGCATCACCCGCAAGACATACGAACGCATGGAGAACCTCTTCCGCGAGGGTGTGGTCTCGGAGCAGAAGCGAGACGAGGCCAAGGCCGCCTATGACGCCGCCGTGGCCGCCCACAAGGCCGCTCTCTCGCAGGTGAGCCTGGCCGAGCAGGGCGCGCAGAAGCAGGACAAGGAGAGCGCCGCGGCGATGGTCAATGTGGCCAAGGGGGGCGTGGCCGAGGTGCAGAGCGTCCTTGAGGACCAGTATCTCACAGCTCCCTGCGACGGACAGATAGACCAGATATATCCCGAGGAGAGCGAGCTGGTGATGCTCGGGGCTCCCATCATGAACCTCCTGCGCCTCGACCGCAAGTATGTGGTGTTCAATGTCCGCGAGGAGATGCTCAAGGATATGCCCCTCGGCGCCGAGATAGAGATAATGATACCGGCTCTGGACAGGCGCAAGGTCAAGGCCAAGGTCTACTATTCGCGCGACCTCGGCAGCTATGCCACCTGGCAGGCCACCAAGAGCGTGGGCCAGTGGGACAGCAAGACCTTCGAGGTCAAGGCCCGCACCGTAGACTCTATACCCGAACTCCGCCCCGGAATGACGGTGGTGTATCTTAAGTAAGCCCTTCGGGCTGTTTAGGGTTTAAGGCCTTGCGGCCTTAGGTTTAAAGTTTAGCAATTAGACATAAGGCCTTACTAAACTTTAAACCTCAGGCCGAAGCTCCTAAACTTTAAACCTCAGGGCGAAGCCCCTAAACTTTAAACCTCAGAGCGAAGCCCCTAAACTTTAAACCTCAGGCCGAAGCCCCTAAACTTTAAACCTCAGAGCGAAGCTCCTAAACTTTAAACCTCAGGCCGCAAGGCCCTAAACTTTAAACTCCCCTCATCCCCTTCCTATGCTCCAAAGTCTCCGCCATGGCATCCGGACGCTGTGCTCGCGCAGAATCTACTTCTTCATGCTGATTCTTGTGCCGATGGCGGGTGCCGTCTTCTTCCTGTCGCTCATGCACGAGGGTCTTCCACACAGGATACCTACCGCCGTCGTAGACCTCGACCACTCGCAAATGTCGAGAAGCGTCACCCGCTCGCTCTCGGCCACCCAGCTCATAGACATCACCGAGCGCAAGGAGAGCTATGCCGACGCCATCAGCTCGCTCAAGGCGGGCGAGATATACGGCTTCTTCTACATCCCTCAGGATTTTGAGAAGAACGCCCTGGGCGGCAATCATCCCACGCTCTCGTTTGTGACCAACATGAGCATCTATGTCCCGGGCACACTGGCCTACAAGGGCTTCAAGACCCAGGCCGTCACCACCAACGGCGGCCTGCTCACCGCCGTGCTCCAGCAGAGCGGCGCCGAGGCCGCCCTCGGCCTCTCGTCCGGCTCGATGATGCCTCTCAACGTCAACGCCAATCTCATGGGCAATCCGTGGATGAACTATTCGGTCTATCTCTCCCAGTCGTTTCTGGCGGGCCTGATAGCGCTCCTGGCCATGGTGATGACCGTCTTTTCCATCACCGAGGAGATCAAGTGGCACACGTCGCCCGAGTGGCTGGCGTCGTCGCGCGGGTCCATGGCCCTGGCCATCTTCGGCAAGATATTCCCGCAGACAGTGATACTCACCGTCATGGGCTGGGGTATGCTGGCGGTGATGTTCTGTTACCTCTATTTCCCGTTCCACTGCCCGGCGTGGCATATGCTCCTGGCCATGTTCCTTCTGGTGGCCTCGTCCCAGGCCTTTGCCATAGTCGTGGCCGAGATTGTCCCCAATGTGCGCCTCAGCCTCATTGTGGTGAGCCTCGTGTCCATACTGGCCTTCTCCGTGGCCGGATTCTCGTTCCCGGTAGAGAAGATGTACGGCCCGATAGGGATATTCGCCTACATACTCCCCATCAGATATTATTTTCTCATCTACATCGACCAGGCCCTCAACGGACTGCCTCTCTACTACTCGCGCGTCTACTATATCGTGATGCTCGGTATGCTCCTGCTCCCCCTGGCGGGGCTCGCGAGGCTGCGCAAGAGATGTCTCGATCCGGTGTATGTGCCCTAAATCGCTGAAAAAAAATGAACTGGCTTAAGGAATTCTATCAGGTCTGGCGCAGGGAGTGCTATCTGGCCTTCACGGACATGGGCGTGCTCATATTCTTCTTTGTGCTGCCGCTCTTCTATCCCGTCATATATACGCTCATCTACAACCCCGAGGTGGTGACCGACGTCCCCGCCGTGGTGGTAGACCACTCGCGCACGGCCGAGAGCCGCGACTTTGTCCGCACCATCAACGCCACTCAGGGCATCCACGTCATAGGCTATGCCGCAGACATGGGCGAGGCGCGCGAGGCCCTGGCCACCAAGAAGTGCTATACGGTGTTTGAGATTCCGGCCGACTATGCCCGCGCCATCGGCTCGGGCGGTCAGGCCACGGTGTCGCTCTATCAGGATATGTCGCTGCTGGTGCGCTACCGCCAGGTGCTGCTCTCGCTGACGGGCGTGCAGCAGTACGAGACGCTCGCCGTCACCGCCGAGCGCGTAGCCGCGAGGGCCGGAGGCCTCACCACCCTTGTCTCAGGCCTCCCCATAGGCACCCAGGCCAACATCGCGGGCAACCCCTCGCAGGGCTTCGCCTCGTTCATCATCCCCGGCATCGTGGTGCTCATCCTCCAGCAGGGTATGCTGATGGGCATAGCCATGCTGGCCGGGACGCGCCGCGACCGGCGCAGGCGCTATCCGATGCACGTCGACCCCACCGACCTCGGGGCCGGCGCCACGGCCACCGTCCTCGGGCGCGCCGCCTGCTACTTCACGCTCTACCTGCCGATGGCATATTACGTCATGGCCATCGTCCCTTATGTCTTCGAGCTGCCCCAGGCGGGCCGTCCGCAAGACTATATGCCTTTCATCACGGTGATGCTCCTGGCCACCGCCTTTCTCGGACAGACCATACAGATATTCGTGCGCGAGAGAGAGACCTCGATGGTGCTGATAGTCTTCACCTCGGTCTTCTTTCTCTTCCTCTCGGGCCTGACGTGGCCGCGCTATGCCTTCCCGGTGTTCTGGAAGGCTGTCAGCGACCTCATCCCTGCCACGTGGGGCGTGGAGGGTCTGGTGCATATCAACTGCAACGGAGCCTCTCTGGCCGATGTCAGTGGCTATCTGTGGCCTCTCTGGGGCCTCACAGCGGCCTATTTCGTGACGGCCGTACTCCTGCGCCACTTCACCCGCCCGACGCCCGAGGAGACCGCCATTGCGCGCCGCGAGTGGGAGCGAGAGATGAACGGCGGCGAGCTCCACGCCGATGCCTGAAAAAACAACCGTCCAAAGACCATGAGCAATACAGACAGTGAAGATAAGAAAACCGGAAAGACAGGACGCACGGTCTTGTTTGTGATATTGATATTCATAGCCATCGGGCTCTGGGGGGGCGCTATGGCGCTGTACGGACGCACCTCGGTAGAGTGGATGCTCCCGCTGGCCGTCGGGCTCTTCATGGCCGCGCTGACTCTGCGTCCGCTCTCGCGGATGTGGAAGTGGCTGCTCGAGAGCGAGTCGTCTCTGCTTGCCGGCACGGTGCATATACTGGCCATGACCGGGGTGTTTGCCTTCCTTTTCCTCGGCGCCAACTACTGGCTGGCAGACGACTCGACGCTCCACGAGGAGCGTGTCGCCCTGCTCAGCCGCGACCGCGAAAAGCGTTACCACAGGCGCCGTGTGGGCCGCCACCGCTATGTGCGCGGCAATCCCTATTATGTCTACTACATCACCGTCCGCCTCCCGGACGGCCGCGAGAAGCGTATGGAGACGTCGCTCGGGTTTTACAACAGCCTCACGCGCAAGGACAGCGTGACGCTCGAGATGGAGAGCGGAGGCCTCGGGATGCCCGTCATCCGGCAGAAGTGAGGGATAGCATGAAACGCCCTCCCGCATCTACGGGTATGCAATTATTTTTTTGCATCTTAATAAAATTTAACAGTCTTTTTTCTTGAATGATTTTGGGAATATTTGTAATTTCGTGGCGTTGACAAAGTGCTATAGCTCTAACTTATCACATTACGACAATCTAATTTATCACATTTTTTAGAACAGATGAAGAAATTCTTATTTCTCTTTGCCTCAATGCTTTGTTTAATAGCTTGTGGCAGTGAAGAGAATTTGTCTTTTGAAGATTCGAACCATGAAAATGGGAGCAGATCTACTGAAGACAGTTCTTTTCCTGGAAATCAACCGACTTCCAATATCAATGCCTTTGATGTGTTTGGAAAAGTACACAACATTATGCTCCATAACGGAGTTCAAACATTTGATGAGGAAACCATCTCAGAATTTGAGGGCGCAACAAAGTACGACCAGCTGACGGCATTTAATATTGCCTATGTACCATCACTTCCCCTCCATAGTGTTGACAAACAAGTGATAATAGAATGTTTGCCAGACTATAAGCATCTTTTTAATGAGGAAACTACGTGGGATTTACTCACTAAGGAATCATCCGTTACAACTCCTAAAACCAAGGCAGATGTATTTAATATGAGTTTTCAGGATTTATATACCCATGCTTTAAATCTTGATATGATTGATAGCAAAGAGTATGATATGCTGTTGTTGCTCGCAGACTACTCCAAAGAGAATGCAACAGGTTTGCTATCAAGCTACGAACTTGAAAATAAGGTTGATGACCTCATTAACCTTTGGCTTGAGGCCTATGGTGATGTTGATTATTCGTCAATAATACCATCTGAACAGAACGGAGTATATGGACAGATTCCCGCGATTGACTTAAAAGATTTTCCAGAAGGGGCAATTAGTGGCCTTGTGTTAAATATATCTAAACATTCTCTTGTTTATTGGAATGGACCCATGTCGCCGGCAAGACCTGAGAGGGTTGCTCCTTGGGTTGCGGCAGATGCTGGAGGCGCGCTGATTGGAGCTGGTGGGGCATTGCTTTACCATTGGATCTCTAATACTTCAGTAGACTGGGCATCTGTAGGGTACTCGGCGGCCGTCGGCGCAATAGACGGTTCTTTAGGAATTTCTGGCAAAATAGGGAGATGGTTATTTAGTATTTAAAATATATCAATAATACGGAAGAATTTTTGTAAAGGGATTCTTCCGTATTTTAATTTGTAGGATAATGAAGATATATGAAAACATATAGTTTAGATATCAAAGGATGGCCAATGGTTATTGTCATTGCCGTGTGCCTGATAGTGATGACCTGGGTTTATTTCGAGGTTGATGCAGGAAGGACCTGGCATTCATTTTTGTCAGTGATAGTTCTGTCGGTTCTCTTGTTGTACCTCGCTTCCGCGCTTTTATTTATGCCTTACAGCATTTCAGTAGAGGGAGATAAATTGTTTCGCTCATCTCCGGTCTGGACATGGGTGGTGCGTCTTTCCGACATCAAGTCTGTCGCTGCGGTAGATTCAAATTCCGATTTTGGCAGATGCAAGCTTGGAAGCTATGGGATGTTGGGTTTTTGGGGCAAGTGGCATTCAGAAAAATTCGGTGACTACACTGCGTTCTATGGCCGTCCGGACCAATGCTTCTTCGTGAGGCTCAAGAACGGCAAAGGCTATATGTTGGGGTGTAAGGAGAACGAGGCTCTGATGCAAGCCATAAAGGACGCTATCGCAGAACAATAAGTTTGAGCGGTGGCCTCAGAATGCCCGTCATCCGGCAGAAGTGAGGGCACCACGGAAGGATAAAGAATCACATACCCTCGGTAGGGGCGCCGGTTGCCATAGCGGCCCCCATACACAATCTATCCAAGGGCCGGAGGCCCTGAGAATTGTAGACATAAGAAAACGCGAGGCTGTGTCGTTGTGACACAGCCTCGCGTTGCGTTCTTTATGTATCCCGGGCTCAGAGGCTCCACTCGGCGCCGTCGCGGGTGTCCTTGACGGTGAAGCCGAGGGCGGCGAGGCGGTCGCGTATCAGGTCTGAGGTGGCCCAGTCCTTTGCGCTCTTGGCCTTGGCGCGGACGTCGAGCAGGAGGTCTACGGCACCCTCGAAGGGCTTGAGAGCGTCTGCAGAGCCTTCGGCCCCGCCCATCTCTGTGCGGATGCCGAGGATGTCGACGAGGAAGGTGTCGAAGAGGTCTTTGAGCTCGTCTATCTGCTCCTTGGTGGCCGTGGCCTTGCCGTCCTTCACCTGGTTGATCAGGCGCAGGGCGTCGAAGAGGACGGCTATCAGCACCGGGGTGTTGAGGTCGTCGTCCATGGCCTCGTAGCAACGCTCTCTGAGGCCCTCCGTTGAGATTGTCGATGTCTCGGAGGGTGTCAGCTCCCGTAGGCGGCGATAGCCCTCGGTCATGCGTCTGAGGGCAGTCTCGGCCGACTGCAGGGCTTCGTTGGAGAAGTCGACGGTGCCGCGATAGTGGGCCTGGAGGATGAAGAAGCGGATGGTCATCGGCGAGTAGGCCTGCGAGAGCAGGGGATGCGAGCCTGTGAAGAACTCATCGAGGGTGATGAAGTTGCCGAGGCTCTTGCCCATCTTCTTGCCGTTGATGGTTATCATGTTGTTGTGCATCCAGTAGCGCACGGTCTCGTGGCCGTTGCGGGCCACAGACTGGGCTATCTCGCACTCGTGGTGGGGGAACATGAGGTCCATGCCTCCGCCGTGTATGTCGAATGTCTCGCCGAGGTATTTCTCGCTCATTGCCGAGCACTCGAGGTGCCATCCGGGAAATCCTTCGCTCCAGGGCGAGGGCCAGTGCATGATATGCTCGGGCGCGGCTTTCTTCCAGAGGGCGAAGTCGGCAGAGTTGCGCTTCTCGCTCTGGCCGTCCAGGGCGCGGGTGGTGGAGTAGAGCTCGTCGATGTTGCGTCCCGAGAGCTTGCCGTAGCTGTGGTCTCGGTTGTACTTGGGCACGTCGAAGTAGACCGAGCCCTCCGAGATGTAGGCATATCCGCTCTCGAGTATCTTCTTGACATACTCTATCTGCTCTATGATGTGGCCCGAGGCATGGGGCTCGATGGATGGGGGCAGGACGCCGAGGGCCTCCATGGCCTTGTGGTAGCGCAGCAGGTAGTGCTGCACCACCTCCATGGGCTCAAGCTGTTCGAGGCGGGCTTTCTTGGCTATCTTGTCCTCGCCCTCGTCGGCGTCGTGCTCGAGGTGGCCTACGTCGGTGATGTTGCGGACATAGCGCACCTTGTAGCCCAGATGGGTGAGGTAGCGGTAGACGATGTCGAAGGTGATGGCCGGACGTGCGTGTCCCAGGTGGCCGTCGCCATAGACAGTGGGCCCGCAGACATACATACCCACGCGCCCTTCGTGTATGGGCTTGAAGGTCTGTTTTGTGCGCGAGAGGGTGTTGTAGATGGTCAGGTTGTTGGGTCGGATGTCAGCCATGACGTTTCAGTGTGGTAGGGTGTGTGCGGAGTGTGGCCGGGCTCAGGCCTTGCCGCCGGTGATGAAGGGATTGTGGATCTCGCCCTGGCCGCCGTTGTTGACGGGACGCTTGGGACGTATCTCGCCGAAGGTGGCCTCGTACTTCTTGACGTTCTCGATGAGGGCGGCCATGAGGTTTTTGGCGTTCTCGGGGCTCATGATGATGCGGCTCTGCACCTTGGCCTGGGGCATATTGGGGGCCATGGTGATGAAGTCTACGAAGAATTCGTTGGGGCCGTGGGTGATGACGGCGAGGTTGCTGTAGATGCCTTTGGCCACCTCGGGGCTGAGTTCTATCTTGATTTCGTTCTGTTCGTTTGCCATAATTGTAGGTTTGGGGTTTAAGGAGCTTCGCTCTTGGGGGGTGTTGGGTTTAGGGTTTAGGAGCTTCGCTCTGGGGTTTAAAGTTTAGTAAGGCCGCAGGGCGTCCTGCGGGATTTAATCAGTCTCAGAGGAGTTATTGGTCTTATTAGTCCAATCAGACTTATAATTCTCAATTCTCCATTTTCAATTCTCAATTCTCCGCCGTGTATATCATGCAGGCGCCGAGGCAGAGCGAGATATAACGGGCGTTCTTGAATCCGGCCTGCTCCATCAGGCGTGTCATCTCCGTGCGCTGGGGGACGGCGGCTATCGACTCGGGCAGGTAGGAGTAGGCGCGGACATCCTTGGAGACCATCCTCCCGAGCGTGGGTATCACGGCGCGGGTATAGATGTTGTAGAACGGCTTCACAAGGGGCGAGGATGGAGTGGAGAGCTCGAGTATCACCACGCGTCCGCCGGGCCTCAGGACACGCCTCATGGAGCGCAGGCCGCGGGGGATGTCGGCGAAGTTGCGCACACCGTAGGCGCATATCACGCCGTCAAAACTCGCGTCCGGCAGGTCGAGGTCGAGACAGTCGCCCTGGCGGAGGGTGATCTCGACCCCCTCGGGCAGGCGGGTCTCGGCTATCTTGCGGCGCCCCACGGCGAGCATCCCCTCGGAGAGGTCTATGCCGGTGATGGAGGGCGTGCGGTTTTCGGCGGCGAGCTTTAGAGCTATGTCGCCCGTGCCCGTGGCTATGTCGAGCACGCGCCCGTAGCTCGTGGCCGGGCCGAGGAGCCTGACGGCCCGGCGGCGCCACGAGTGATCCATCCCGAGGGTCATGCAGCGGTTCATGAAGTCGTAGGCCGGAGCGATGGCGTCAAACATTTCGCGCACCTGTCCGGTCTTGTCGGCCTCGGGGCCGCCGCCGTAGGGGGTGATTTTCTCTACTTCCACTTGAGAATACAGAGGGGGTCGGGTATCAGAGGCTGCCGAGGCAGTCGAGTACGTTCTTGGCTATGCGGTCCTGAAGATTGGTCTCGGGAGCCTTCTCGAACTTGAGGCCGGTGATGTGCTCGTAGAGCTCGATGTAGCGCTCGGACACCTCGTCGCAGAACTGATCTGTCATCTCGGGCACCTGCTGTCCCTCCTTGCCCATGAAGCCGTGGGCCATGAGCCACTCGCGCACGAACTCCTTGGAGAGCTGGCGCTGGGGCTCGCCGTTGCGGAGGCGCTCCTCATAGCCGTCGGCGTAGAAGTAGCGCGACGAGTCGGGGGTGTGGATCTCGTCGATGAGTATCACCTTGCCGTCATAGAGGCCAAACTCATACTTGGTGTCCACGAGGATGAGGCCCTTCTCGGCGGCCATCTCCGAGCCCTTCTTGAAGAGGGCGCGGGTGTATGCGGCCATCGTGTCGAACTGCTCTTCGGTGACGATGCCCTGGGCTATTGCGTCCTCGCGCGATATATCCTCGTCGTGGCCGGCGTCGGCCTTGGTGGTGGGGGTGATGATGGGTTCGGGGAAGCGCTGGTTCTCTACCATGCCCTCGGGGAGCCTGACGCCGCAGATCTCGCGGACGCCGTTCTTGTAGGCGCGCCATGCGCTGCCGGCCAGGTAGCCGCGGATTATCATCTCGAGGCGCAGGCCCTCGCACTTGCGGCCGACGGTCACCATGGGGTCGGGCACGGCTATCTTCCAGTTGGGCACGAGGTCGGCGGTGGCGTCGAGCATCGAGGCGGCTATCTGGTTGAGCGCCTGTCCCTTGTAGGGTATGCCCTTGGGGAGGATGACGTCAAAGGCCGAGATGCGGTCTGTGGCCACCATCACGAGCAGGTCGTCTCCGATGGTATAGACGTCGCGCACCTTGCCGTGGTAGACTGCGGTCTGGTTGGGAAAGTTGAAATCGGTATTGGTCAGTGTTGTTGACATAACGGTATGGAGTTTGATTTCTTGCTTTAGGGGGAGGCCCGTGCGCAAGGCGCGGACCCGGTGCAAATTTACGGAATTCTCCCGAAATAGCGAAAAAACTTTTTGACGTTCTGAGTAAATTTGCTATTTTTGCATTTATAACAATACCTACCCATAGATTTAATGGAGCAATACATAGTATCGGCCAGGAAATACCGACCGTCGACCTTTGCGAGTGTCGTGGGCCAGCGCGCGCTGACCTCGACGCTCAAGAATGCCGTGGCTACGGGACGTCTGGCCCACAGCTACCTCTTCTGCGGAGGGCGCGGCGTAGGCAAGACGTCATGTGCCCGCATCTTCGCCAAGACCATCAACTGCGAAAACCAGACCCCGGAGGGAGAGGCGTGCAACGAGTGTGCCTCGTGCCGCCAGTTCAACGAGGGCCGCTCGATGAATATCATAGAGCTCGACGCCGCCAGCAACAACAGCGTGGACGATATCCGCGCCCTTGTCGAGCAGGTGCAGACTCCTCCCTCTGCCGGACGCTACCGCGTCTTCATAGTCGACGAGGTGCATATGCTCTCGTCGGCGGCTTTCAACGCATTCCTCAAGACACTCGAGGAGCCGCCCTCCTACGTGGTCTTCATTCTCGCCACCACGGAGAAGCACAAGATAATCCCCACCATCCTCTCGCGATGCCAGATATATGACTTCAGCCGCATAACGGTGTCCGACATGGTGGACCATCTGGCTTACGTGGCCTCGAGCGAGGGTATAACAGCCGACCGCGCGGCCCTCGGCGTCATAGCCCGCAAGGCCGACGGCGCCATGCGCGACGCTCTCTCGATATTCGACCAGGTGGCGGCCTCCTCGCGCGGCAACATCACCTACCAGTCGGCCATCGACAACCTCAACATACTCGACGCGGAGTATTACGGGCGTCTGCTCGACTGCTTTCTCGGCGGCAGGGTGCTCGAGTCGTGGCTCATCTATAAGGAAATCCGAGACCGGGGCTTCGACTCGCACTTCCTGCTGACGGGGCTTGCCGACTATCTGCGCGACCTCATGGTGTCTCTCTCGCCCGCCACGGCGGTGCTGCTCGAGGCCGACGACGAGGTGCGCGATGCCATGATGAAGACCGCCTCGAAGTGTCATCCCGAGTTTCTCTACAAGGCTCTCAATCTGCTCAACGACGCGGACATCAACTGGCGCGCGGCTTCGAACAAACAGTTTCTGCTCGAGCTGACGCTGGCCAAGATATGCCAATTGTCCGGCCCCTCTCCAAGTGAAGGCGACGCGGGAGAGGGGCGGCTGAAGCCTATACCGAGGACAGAGTCCGAGGAGGTTTCGAGCGCCGCCGGTGGCGAGGCAAGAGCGGCGGCCCAGGCCGTCAGCCCTGCCGTCTCCACACCAGCATCTGTGAGTCCGCAGCCGCAGGCGCCCCCGCGTCCCGTGGCGCAGGCCTATGCGGAGCCGTCCCCGCAGACCGCTCCGCAGATAGCGTCCGACGTGCCCCCGCCTCCGGTGACGCGCCCCGTCGGAGCCTCTGCCGGACGCATCATCAGCAACGGCCCCTCGGGGCTGACGCGAGGCACTATCTCTATCAACCGCCACAACTCCGTCCAGCAGGCGCAGGCGCAGACCCAGCAGGCCGCTCAGCCCGCGGCCGAGCGCAGGAACAGCTTCTCCATCGAGCAGCTGCAGGCCGCGTGGCAGGGATTCATGAATGCCAATCCCACGCGCCACATCCTGGTCAACACGATGAGGGCATCCTTTCCTGTCCTTGTCGAGGGGACTCGCTACAAGGTGATGATCGAGAATGAGAAGCAGCGCGAAGAGCTGGCCGAGGCCATGCCCGAGCTGCTGAGATTTGTGCGCGATGCGCTCTCAAACGATTTCTTCACTGTGGAGACAGAGCTCAACCGGGGCGAGGCATCGCCCCACACCTGGAACGAACGCCAGGTGCTCGAGCATATGGCCGAGGCCAATCCTGCATTCAGCGACTTCATTCAGCAGTTCGGTCTCTCGCTGATGTGACACCGGGCCGCCCCCGCGGCTCACGTCGGGAGGCTCTGGTCCTCTCCTTCGGGATGGAGAGCAGAATATATTATCGAGGCCTTTGCAGGCCCTACGACCTCGGCTATTGAGTCGAGGTCGCTTTCTTTTATCCTCTTGAGGCTTTTGAAGTGTGACAGCAGGGCTGTGCGTGTCTTCTCGCCGATGCCCTTTATGGAGTCGAGGGCAGAGACGGTCTGTCCCTTGGAGCGGCGGTTGCGGTGGTGTGTGATGCCGAAGCGGTGTGCCTCGTCGCGCAGGTGCTGCACCACCCGCAGGGTCTCTGAATTCTTGTCTATATAGAGCGGGATTGAGTCGCCGGGGAAGTATATCTCCTCAAGTCTCTTGGCGATGCCCACGACGGCTATTGTCCCCCTGAGGCCCATCTCGTCGAGCGCCTCGACGGCGGCCGAGAGCTGTCCCTTGCCGCCGTCGACCACCACGAGCTGGGGCAGTTCCTGCCCTTCGTTCATGAGGCGTGTGTAGCGGCGTGTCAGCACCTCCTTCATCGAGGCGAAGTCGTCCGGGCCGACGACTGTCTTGATGTTGAAGTGGCGGTAGTCCTTCTTGGATGGCCTGGCGTTGCGGAACACCACGCACGACGCGACGGGGTTTGTCCCCTGTATGTTCGAGTTGTCGAAACACTCGATGTGTGTCGGGAGTTCTGAGAGTTGGAAGTCGCTCCTGATGCGCTCCAGTATTCGGTTGGTGTTCGCCTCGGGGTCGCGCTTCTCGAGGGTCTTGATTTTGTCTATGCGGTGCTGCCGGGCGTTGCGCTCCGACACCTCGAGCAGCTTGGCCTTGTCGCCGCGCCTGGGGATGGTGAAGGTGGCGCCCTCGGGCAGCACGTCCGGCTCCTGGGCCACTACCACCTCCCTGTATTCGACGCCGAAGCGCTCGGCTATCTCGCGCATGGCGTATGAGAGCACCTCGGCTGGGCCCTCTTCCATCTGGCGCCGGTATTCGAGCGTGAAGCTCTTGACGACGGCGCCGTTGCGGACGTGCATATAGTTGACGTAGACGTCGGCGTCTTCGCTGTATATCCCGAAGACGTCGACATCCTCTATGGTCTGCGATACGATGACGCTCTTGGCCCGGTAGCGGCTGATGAGGTCATATTGTATCTTGAGTTCCTGAGCCTCCTCGAAGCGCATATCTTCGGCCAGGCGCCCCATCTCTGTGCGCAGGTGCGAGAGAAGCTCGGAGGTGTCGCCGCGCAGTATTGCGCGGATGCGGTCTATGTCGCGGTTGTATTCCTCGGCCGGGACAAGTCCGCGGCACGGGCCCTTGCATCGCTTGAGGTGATAGTCGAGACAGAGCCTGGCGTTGCCGCGCGCGATGGTCTGCGGGGTTATCGGTGTGCGGCACGAGCGTATCGGGTAGAGCCGGCGTATCAGTTCGAGTGTGGCCTTGGCGGCTCCGGTGTCGGAGTACGGGCCGTAGTATCTCGAGCCGTCCTTGATGCGCTCGCGCGTCATGAACACGCGCGGATACATCTCGTTGGTGACCACTATCCAGGGATACGACTTGTCGTCCTTGAGTAGGACGTTGTAGCGGGGCTGGTGTTCCTTGATCATGGACGCCTCGAGGTTGAGCGCGTCCTGTTCGGTGGGCACCACTATGTAGGACATATCGGCTATGGCGCGCACCAGAAGGTTGGTGCGCAGCACGTCGTGTGTGCGGTTGAAGTAAGAGCTGACACGGCGCTTGAGGTTCTTGGCCTTGCCTACATAAATCACCGTACCCTCGGAGTCGTAGTATGTGTAGACTCCGGGGGTAGGCGGCAGAATTGATATTTTCTCTTCGAGAGCTTTGGACTTGCGGTGCTTCGGCATCAATAGGTAATGAGCGATGTCACCTCGGCGTCGGCGGGGAGGTTGGCGCGGCCTCCGAGGGCCGAGATCTCTATGAGGAAGTTGATATAGATTTTCTTGGGGTTCATCTGCTTGACCAGCTCGTATGCGGCGGCCATGGTGCCTCCGGTGGCGAGGACGTCGTCGTGGAGCACCACGATGTCGTCAGGGCCGATGGCGTCGCGGTGTATCTCGATGGTGTCGGTGCCGTACTCCTTCTGGTATGTGGCCTTGACGGTGTCTGCGGGGAGCTTGCCGGGCTTGCGTGCGGGCACGAATCCGGCGCCAAGCTCGAAGGCGAGGATGGAGCCTCCGATGAATCCGCGGCTCTCGATGCCCACCACCTTGGTGACACCCTTGTCGCGGTAGAGCTGGGAGAGGTCCCATCCGATGATGTGCAGTCCGCGGGGGTCCTTGAGGAGAGTGGTGATGTCTCGGAAGACAACACCCTTTGTGGGGAAGTCTACGATGTCGCGTATGCGCGCTTTCAGATATTCCATAGATGTATGTAGTATGAGTGTTTGGTGAAATCTTTTTGATGGCGGACGATGTTCCACGTGGAACAATGCCGGGCTATCTTCCTAACAACAGGAGCAGTATGTTGATGTCTGCGGGCGAGATGCCGGGGATGCGCGAGGCCTGGCCGACGGTGGCGGGGTCGATGCGCTCGAGCTTCTGGCGCGCCTCGGTCGAGAGGGCCTTGACCGAGGAGTAGTCTATCTTGCCGCGGAGCTTGAGGCCTTCGAGGCGCTGTAGCTTGGAGGCGTTCTCTTTCTCGCGCTTGATGTAGCCCTCGTACTTGAGGAGTATCTCGGCGGCCTCGAGTATCTCGGTGCGTCGCCCGGCCTCTATGTGCTCTTCTACAAAACGCGCGAGGGCGGGTATCTGTTCTATCATCACGCCGAGAGTCAGCGCCGGGCGCAGGAGCAGGGCGTGGAGCTTGACGCCCTGCTTGAGCGGCTGCTCGCCCAGGGGTTCTATCCACGCGTTGGCCTTGGCGGGCGAGATGCTCTCGGTGTCGAGAAACTCTATCAGCAGGTCGCGCTGGCGGCGCTTGCTGTCCATTGCCTCGAACCTCTCGGCTGTGGCGAGGCCTATGGCGCGGCCGCGCGGAGTGAGGCGCATATCGGCGTCGTCCTGGCGCAGGAGTATGCGGTATTCGGCCCTTGACGTGAACATCCTGTAAGGCTCGTCGACGCCTTTGGTGACGAGGTCGTCTATCAGCACGCCGATGTATGCCTCGTCTCTGGCGAGGGTGAACGGCTCCTCGCCCCTGACGGCGAGAGCGGCGTTGATGCCTGCCATGAGTCCCTGTCCGGCGGCCTCTTCATATCCTGTTGTGCCGTTCACCTGCCCGGCCATGTATAGGCCCGGGAGGAGCTTGGACTCGAGCGTATGGTGGAGCTGGGTGGGGTCGAAGAAGTCGTATTCTATGGCATATCCGGGGCGGTAGAGCTGGACATTGCGCAGCGCCGGGATGGTCTGCAGGGCCTCGAACTGGATGGCTATCGGGAGCGAGGATGAGAAGCCGTTGAGATAATATTCCGTGGTGGTCTCGCCCTCAGGCTCGAGGAACAGCTGGTGTTCCTGCTTGTCTGCAAAGGTGACTATCTTGGTCTCGATGCTGGGACAGTAGCGGGGGCCTATGCTCTGTATCTGTCCGTTGTAGAGGGGCGACTCGGGCAGGCCCCTGCGCAGTATCTCGTGGGTCGCGGGGTTGGAGTAGACGGTGTGGCACGGGCGCTGGGCCAGCACTCTCCGGACGCCGGGGAGGAAGGAGAATTTATGGTCGTCGTTGTCCCCTTCCTGGAGCGTGGTGAGGCTGAAATCCACCGAGCGTCCGTCGATGCGTACGGGCGTGCCGGTCTTCATGCGGTCTGTGCGTATGCCCAGGGCGGCGAGCTGTTCCGTCAGTCCGCGCGACGCAGGCTCGGCCACGCGCCCGCCCTCAATCTTGACGGGCCCGGTATGCATCAGTCCGTTGAGGAATGTACCGGCCGTCAGCACTACCTTGGGGGCCCTGAACTCGACGCCGAGGGCTGTGACGACGCCTTCGAGGGCTCCGTCCTCGGAGAGCATCAGCCGGCAGACAGAGTCTTGCCACATATAGAGGCCGGGAGTGTTCTCGAGTATCGAGCGCCACTCGGCCGAGAAGGCCATGCGGTCTGCCTGTGCCCGGGGGCTCCACATTGCCGCCCCTTTGGAGCGGTTGAGCATACGGAACTGTATCGAGGCACGGTCTGTCACAATCCCCATCATGCCGCCGAGCGCGTCGATCTCGCGCACTATCTGGCCCTTGGCTATGCCTCCCACGGCGGGGTTGCAGCTCATCTGGGCTATCTTGTTCATGTCTATAGTTATCAGCAGCGTCGATGCGCCGAGGGTGGCGGCCGCGTGGGCGGCCTCGCATCCGGCGTGTCCGGCGCCGATGACTATGACGTCGTAGTTGAAGAGCATTGTACGGGATTTGTGTTCAGTTGTTGTTGCGGAGCCGGTCGAGCAGCTCCAGGGCTTCGTTTTCGTGAGCCTCCATTATCTCGCGTTCTCCGGGGCCTTTGTCGTTGATGCCGCAGAGATGGAGGATGCCGTGTATTATCACACGGTGGAGCTCGCGTCCTCTCCCCTCCCCTACCCCATCGGCATTGGAGGCTACAGTGTCGAGCGAGATGTACATATCTCCGCTGATGCGGCGGCCGCGTGTCTCGTCGAAGGTGATGATGTCGGTATAGTAGTCGTGTTGCAGAAACCGCCGGTTCACCTCGAGGATTTTCTCGTCGTCACAGAAGATGTAGGTGAGCGGTCCGACTATACGGTTGTGGCGCGAGGCCACCTCGCCGATCCACGTCCGGATCAGCTGGAAGTCGAGGGCGGGAAGCTCCACGCCGTCGGTGAGCCATTGCAGAGTGTCCATACTGCCACAAAGTTACTCAATTTTCCGCTGTCAGGCAATAGTGCGGGGAGTCCAAATTTTTCTGACCCTCCGACGGGAACAATAAAATCAAGCCTAAACAATTGATTTATAATTGTTTAGGCTTGATTTTAGGCTTTGAGAATAGAATATTTGGAGCCGATGTGGAGGACGGGTCGGAATTTCGGCTTCTCGCGGGCCGAAAAAGAGGGCCGTCACGCCTTCTTGTATAGCACGGGATTTGTGGCGGGGTCGTTGTACATCTTCATCTGACGGTAGACCTTCATATACTTGCGTCCGGCGGCAATGTCGTCGAGCAGGGTGTCGATGGCAGTGGTCAGGTCTTCGAGCTGCTCGGCCAGGACGTCATGCTTGGCCTGGCATCGGGCGATGTGTTCGGGGCTGGCGTCGGTGCGCGCTGTCTCGGCCGCCATATGGTAGAGCTTAAGCGCAAGGATTGAGAGGCGGTCGATGGCCCATGCGGGGCTCTCGGTGTTGATGGTGGCGTCGGGGAGAATCTTGACGTCGGCATACTTGTCGCGGAAGTATGAGTCTATCTCCTCCACCATATCGGTGCGCACCTGGTTGGAGCGGTCTATGCGTCGCTTGATGGCGAGCGCTTCGACGGGGTCGATGGCAGGGTCGCGCACGATGTCCTCGAGATGCCACTGCACGGCGTCCACCCAGTTCTTGTCGAAGAGTATGGCCTCGAATGTTCCGGGGGCATACGGGTTGGGCGAGGGGGTGTCTACATTGTCGGTCTTGTGGTAAGCCTCGGTACACTCCTGGAAAATCTTGAAGAATTCCTTTGCGGTCATATTCTGGTCTCTTGAGATTGGATTTTGGTTGTGTATATATCTTTATATTAATGTGCGGCGGGGCGCCGGGGCGCCTCCTGTGCCGGGCGTCTGGCTTTAGCCTTTTGCAAATATCTGAATTTTTTTGCAATACGCAAACTAAAATTGATTAATTTTGCGCTCTATGCAACGTGTACTGTTCCACTCCACCATCTTCGGCCCCGTACATTCGCGCCGTCTCGGGACGAGCCTCGGGGTCAACCTCACACCTAACGACGGCAAGGTGTGCAGCTTCGACTGTCTCTATTGCGAGGCCGGATTCAACGCCCAGGGCCCCGGCACCACGGGCTTCGCGCCGCGCGCCGAGGTGGCCCGCCTGCTCGAAGCCAAGCTCGCTGAGATGCTCTCGGCGGGCGACCGGCTCGACGTCATCACCTTCTCGGGCAACGGCGAGCCCACGCTCCACCCCGACTTTGCCGGCGTCATAGACGATACGCTCGCCCTGCGAGACAAGTATTATCCCGGAGCCAAGGTGAGCGTCCTCAGCAACTCCACCCGCATCGGCCTGCCCGGCGTGGCCGGGGCCTTGCGCAAGGTGGACAACAACATACTGAAACTCGACTCGGCCGTCACGGCCACGATGCGTCTCATAGACCGTCCTGTCTCGGCCAATTTTACGTCAGAGAAGGTGATAGAAGAGCTCAAGCAATTCTCCGGCCAGTGCATCATCCAGACCCTCCTCGTGCGCGGCGAGCACGAAGGCGTGACCATTGACAACACCACCCCTGCCGAGATAGACGCCCTGATACGGGCCTGCCGCGAGATAGCCCCGCGCCAGGTGATGATATATTCCATAGACCGCAAGACCCCGGCCGAACATCTCGTGAAGGTGCCGCGCGAGGAGCTCGAGACCATCGCCTCGCGCATCATAGCCGAGACCGGCCTCGACGTGACAGTGGCTTAGAATTGAGAATCTTAAATTTAGAATTTAGAATGGAGAATTTAGAATTAAATATTCTCCATTTTCAATTCTCAATTCTCCATTTCCAATTTTCCATTCTCCATTTTCAATTCTCAATTCCATAATGCTTTCTCCCCGACCTCTGCAGCCCGGCGACCGGGTGGCCATCCTCTCCCCCTCCTCCATCATCAAGCCCCAGGTGGTCTATCAGGCCATGCCCGTGATAGCCTCGCAGGGCTGGAGCGTATATGTGGGCGAACACACCTTCGACCGCTTCGGGACTTATGCCGGGACAGACGACGCCCGCTATGCCGACCTCGAGACAGCCCTGCTCGACCCCGACACCCGCGCCATAATATGCTCGCGCGGAGGCTATGGCGCCGTACACCTCCTGGAACGGCTCGCCAGGCTCCCCCTGCGCGACGACCCCAAGTGGATAGTCGGCTACTCGGACATCTCGGCTCTCCACGCCCTGATGAACGCCAACGGCATACGCAGCATACACGCCCCGATGTGCAAGCATCTGGCCGAACACCGCGGGCGCGACCGCGACTCGGAGCGCATCTTCGCCCTGCTCAGAGGCGAGAATCCTCCGGTGGCGTTCGCCTCCCACCCCCTCAACCGCCGCGGGCGGGTCACTGCAACACTGGCCGGAGGCAACCTCGCCGTCATCGCAGGTCTCTTCTCCACGCCATGGGACCCCGTCAGGCCTGGCACAATACTCTTCATTGAGGATGTCTCAGAGCCTATATACAAGATAGAGAGGATGCTCTACACCCTGCGCCTCAACGGTACACTCGGCTCGCTCGCCGGACTGATAGTGGGACGCTTCACCAACTACACCCCTGACCGCGACAACGACTCGATGGAGGCCATGATATCGCGCCTTGTGGCCGACTATGAATACCCTGTGGCTTTCGGTGTGCCCATAGGCCACGTAGACCACAACGTCCCCATGCTCTGCGGCGCCGAGGCCACCCTTGACGTCTCAGCCTCAGGAGTGACCCTCTCGTGAACCTTGGCCTCCGCAAGCTGTTTTCTATTAAGAGACAAACCGCCGGGCGGCGCCTTGCCCGCGCCTTGTCCGGTCGTATGGCCGGTCGTATGGAGTTTAGGTTTTTTAATTAAATAATGTGAGTTTGGTGGCGAAAAACACCTATCTTTGCAATTTGAATACTACACCGCTCTCTCCCGCGTGGAGGCGGCCCCGCAGGCTCCACGCGCCAGCCGGGCTGTAAACCCGGCACGAAAAACAACATTCAATTCTAACTATCAGACTATTATGGAACAGAAAGAACTTGACCGCATCAGCTATGCTCTCGGCATGAGCATGGGCAACAATTTCCGCGCAAGCGGTATAGATAAAATCAATGTGCAGGACTTTGCAGACGGCGTTGCCGCCGTGTTTGACGGAGCCCAGCCCAAGATGACATACGACGAGGCCAAGGCCGAAATCCAGACCTACTTCAAGGCTATGGAGGAGAAACAGCAGGCCGCCATGGCCGAGCAGGGCAAGGCCAACGAGGCTCTCGGCAAGGCATATCTCGAAGACAATGCCAAGCGCCCCGAAGTCAAGACCCTCCCCTCCGGACTCCAGTACGAGGTGATAGCCGAGGGCGACGGCCCCATGCCCAAGGCCACAGACCGTGTCGAGGTACACTATACCGGCAAGCTCATCGACGGCACCGTCTTTGACAGCTCGGTAGACCGCGGCGTCCCCGCCACATTCGGCGTCACACAGGTCATCCCCGGCTGGGTGGAGGCTCTCCAGCTGATGAAGGCCGGCTCGAAGTGGCGCCTCTTCATCCCCTCCGAGCTCGCCTACGGACCCCAGGGCGCCGGCGGCATCATCGGCCCCAACGCCACACTCGTCTTTGACGTCGAGCTCCTCCGCGTGCTCTGACACCCGTACGCCCGCGACCTATGAGTCTAAGACATTCAGCGCTCGCCGCGGCTCTGCTCGCCGTCTTGCTCTCGCCCTTTGTCTCAAGGGGCGCAGAGCCCGTGCCGGCAGACTCGCTCGCCGCGGCCCTGGCCACCTACTGGGCCGGAGCCGTAGCCGACCCCAGGCTCTCAGAGGCCGAGCGCGAGGCCTTCGCCAAGGGATTTGAGGAACACTTTCTCAAGAGCGACTCGCTTGACGTCCAGTATCTTCGCGGAGCCATGATGGCCTCCCAGATAGAGCGCTCCGTGGCCGATGCCGCCACGATGGGCCTGCACGTCGACCGCGCGGCCCTCGCCTCGGCCATGTCGGCCGCCCTGCGCGGTCTCCCCACCGGATTCACACAGCGCCAGGCAAGCGACTACATAGACCGCCAGGTGGCGCCCGAGGAGGCCGCCGCCTTCTCGCCCGAGGCCCAGGAGGCTTTCCTGGCCGACGCAGCGGCCCGCCCCGCCGCCATCAAGACCGCTTCGGGCCTTGTCTTCGAAGTGATCACCGAGGGCGAGGGCCCCATGCCCGAGCCCGGCTCGGCCGTCATGGCCGGATACACCGGCAAGCTCAGCGACGGGTCTGTCTTCGACTCCACTGAAGGCGAGGCCCCCGTCCGCCTCAGTGTGGACGGCGTGGTCCCCGGTATGTCCGAAGCCCTGCGCATGATGCGTCCCGGCGGCACATACCGCATCACATTCCCCGCCTCTCTCGGCTATGGCTCAGAGGGTATAAGGGGCGTGATTCCCGGCGGTGCCGCGCTCGAGTTCACCGTCAACCTCATCGAGATTATTCCAATCAAAAACACAGATATATAAAAACAACAACCGAAATGAAGAAAATCCTGATGGCCTGCGGCGTAGCCGCCGCCCTTATCGGAGCCGCCACATCGTGCTCCAACTCTTCCTCGACAGGAGCCGACGGCTTCTCCGACTCACTCTCATTAACCTTCGGCGAGGTCAACGGCCTCCGTCTCGCCTCGGATTACAACCAGCTCCCCGCCTCTGAGAAGACCAACCTCAAGCGCGACGACATCCTCCGCGGCATCAAGCAGGTAGTGATGACCGACACCACCCAGCAGGGCTATCTCAGCGGCCTCAACATCGGCCTCCAGCTCGCAGGCCAGCTGATGCGCTACGAGGAAGCCGGCATCAAGATAGACCGCGCCAAGCTCTACGAGGCTTATGCCAAGGCTTTCTCTGCAGACTCTGTGTCTGCCGAGCAGCTCCGCGAGGCCCAGATGACCATGCAGACCCTCAGCCAGCAGGCCCAGGAGCGCATGATGAAGTTCTATGAAGAGCAGCAGAAGGCCGAAGAAGAGGCCGCTATGAACGGCGAGGATGCCAAGGCAAACGGCGAGGCCGGCGAGGCTTATATCAAGGCCCAGATGGAGAAAGACCCCTCAATCAAGAAGACCGAGTCCGGCGTGGCCTACAAGGTCGTAGCCGAGGGTACAGGCGAACCCGTGGGCAAGAACGGCGCCGCTGTGGTCAACTACAAGGGCTCGCTCATCGACGGCACAGTCTTTGACCAGAACGATGGCATACAGTTCTCGCCCGGCAACGTAGTCCCCGGCTTCGGCGAGATGCTCGCCCAGATGAAGAAGGGCTCGCACTACATCATCATGATTCCCGGCTCGCTCGCATACGGCGGCAAGGGTGTTCCCCAGGCTGGCATCGGTCCCAACGCCACCCTCATCTTCGATCTCGAGGTTACAGAGGTCAAGTAATCAGCTCTTAAGCGTACACCAACACCAGTCCCCGGAGCCTCTGAGTCTGTCACGCCCCGGGGACTGTTTTATAGGCCGTTGTCAGACAGCCGCACAACCAGTCATCCCCCCCTCTCAATCCACCCTAAACCGGACATCGTAAATGCGCAACCCCTCCATCGAGGCCCTGCGGTTCCTCTTCATGGTGCAGATATGCATCTGGCACAACAGTTCGGGATTCGGCACCATGCAGGCCGGATTTCTCGGCGTAGAATTTTTCTTTATCCTCTCGGGCATATTCCTCTACCGCACAGCCGTCAGGCCCGGCGCGCCGGGCATCATAGGCTACTCTGTAGGCAAGCTCTCCAAGTTCTATCCCGCCTACGTGGCCGTGTGTGTTCTCAGCTACATTGTCTTTGCCAAGAACGGCATCGTCGCATTCGCTCACGCCCCGGCGGAGACCTCCCTTAAATTCATAGGCCAGCTGTTGCTGATACAAGGCACGGGCGTAGGCTTTCCGGGGGTCAACAACGCCCTTTGGTTCTTCTCCGTGCTCGTATGGGGAGGCGCGCTGGTCTATTCGCTTGTCAGATACTATCCGGCGCTCAGCATCAGGGTATTGTTCCCCACGCTCTGCCTGCTCTTCTTCGCCTACATCTTCAACCACGGCGAAGGTCCAGGCTTCGAACGCTGGACCTCAGGCGGATTTCCCCCCGTGTCGATAGACCGCGGAGTGGCAGAGATTGCCTACGGCGTCCTTGTCGGATACCTGATATTCAACTACGGGACACAGCTCAAGAACCGCCGTCGCCTGCTCGACGCCGCCGCACTTCTGTCTGTCGTCCTCTATATCCCCATAATATTTGCCGCGCCTGCGGCCCAGCCCTACGTCCTCATCCTCTTTCCCGTAATTCTTGCTTCGGCCATGACCGAAGGCTCGCTGATACAGCGGTGCTTAGGCTCGCCCTTCTGGCTGCCGCTCGGGCGTCTCTCCTTCGATATGTATCTCATCCACCTCATCGTCATCCACCTTGTCAGCAAGGGAGGCGGATATGTCGGCCTCAGCCAGACCTGGCTGAATATAGCCTACCTTATCCTCCTCGTCCCCGGCGCCTGGCTCTTCCGCCAGGCTGTCAGCCTCGCCGTCTCCCGGCTCAAGACCACGGCCGGCAGCCAACACCGCGCCTGACATCATACAGCACAAGTCCCGCCCGCGCCGCAGGCGGGACTTGTGCTTTTCCCGATAGAGACACTCAGTTTCTCTGTTTCTGTGCGTTCCCTGCTGCCATTTTTGCCGATAATCTTGTCTATATCGGAGAGATTTGTTATTTTTGCCTTAATATTGCCGAAATACCATAGTCAGCCAAAAATATCATTCCAATCTCTCCTAACTCTATATAGATGGACACACTCCTAACCTCGCTCCAGCAGCTCGACGCGTCAGTATTCCTGTTTTTTAACGGTCTGCACGCAGACTGGCTCGACCACCCAGTCAAAACCCTTACCAACAGGTGGATATGGGTGCCTTTATACATCGTTGTCGCCGCTCTCGTTGTGCGTCTGCGTGGTCTGCGCGAAGGCCTTCTCATCGTCCTGTGTGCCTGCGCCGCCGTCGGCCTCGCCGACTATATCTGCGCCTCGGTCATCCGGCCCTTCTGCGGACGCCTGCGGCCCTCCAATCTCGACAATCCACTCTCGGCATTCACCTATGTCGTAGACAACTATCGCGCCGGACGCCACGGCTTCCCCTCGTGCCACGCCGCCAACACCACAGCTCTTGCCACATTCCTCTCCCTCTGCCTGCGGCGCAGGGCCATCGCAGTCTTCATGTTCATGTGGGCCGGGATGCTCTGCTACACACGCGTCTACCTCGGCGTACACTATCCGGGCGACCTCATTGTCGGCGCCCTCATCGGCGCCTCGCTGGCCTATGTCGTCTACATGACCCTCTACCGCTGGCTCTACAACAACAACACGCCCAACAGAACCAACTTGATCACAGATGACGTAGTCTGGGTTAAAAAAA
>JAIDJD010000258.1 GCA_029052375.1 Duncaniella sp.
CCCCAGCAGAGGGAGCGCAAGCCCAAGCTTTCCTACAAGGAGCGCCGTGAGTTCGAGGGGCTCGAGGCCGAGATAGAGAAGCTCAACGAGGAGAAGGCCTCGCTCGAAGCTCTCTTCAACTCGGGCGAGAATATCGCCGACATCGCCGACAAGGCCCGGCGCTACGAAGAGGTGAAGAACCTCATAGACGAGAAAGAGATGAGGTGGCTCGAGCTCTCAGAGCTTGCCTGAGCCGGCCCCCGCTCCCTTCCCTCTCTCCATACACATTTCTACCTTACCTCAGTCATTTTATTATTGCCATGAAAAGATTGCTCTTAGGCTCCCTGTTTGCCGTGACGGGGATGGCCGTGCTGGCCGACGACGCCTTGTGGAACAGTTTTGTGAATCCGCCCGACGATACCCGCACCAAGGTGTGGTGGTTCCACGGCGAGACGCCTACCACCCGCGAGGGCATAGACGCCGACCTCCGCGAATTCAAGGCCAAGGGTGTGGGCGGCGTAGTGTATTACGACCAGGTCCACTCCACGGCCCCCGGCGCTCGCCCCTCCACGTCGGCCGAATGGTGGGAGATGCTCAAGTATGCGGCCCGGAGGGCCAGGGCCGAGGGCCTCACATTCGAGGTGGCCGCCTCTAACGGATATGTGGCCGGAGGCCCGTGGATAACGCCCGACCTCGGGATGCAGATGACAGCGTGGACAGACACCGTGGTGTCCGTCGCGAAAGACGGCGTGGCAGACATAGCCTTCCCGCAGACCCACAAGTGGTACAGAGACATCGCCCTTGTGGCCTTTCCAGAGCCGGAGGATGCCGAGACATTCGTGATGCTCCCCGGACGCCGTTGGGTCGAGAACAACGATACTGCGGTGATTGTGACAGACTGCGGGCGTCCCGTTGATGTCAGGGCCGTCAGCTATCTGGTCTCTCCCCGCGGCAAGGGCTCGACCGGCTCGATGAACATACCAGGCAAGCCCGCCGAACGATATTTCGGAGGCAAGTATTTCGAGCTTCCTCCGGTGGGCCATCTCGAGTACAGCCTCGACGGCAAGACGTGGCTCGCCGCCACAGAGCTTAGAGGCGTGGAGAGCGTCATCGGGCACAAGTCCAAGGAGCGCACCGTCAGCTTTCCCGCCGTCCGTGGGCGTTATTTCAGAGTGCGCATCCACGACTGGCTCGGCCCAGACCCCAAGCTCAGCAAGCTCTATATAGAAAATATACGCATCTCGACACGAGACCTCAGCGAAAACTGGCAGGTGAAGAGCGGACTGCGCACCGAGGTGGTCTATCCCAGGCCGACAGGCGGAGAGCATGGCGCGGTGAGAAAAGAGGAGGTCAGAGACCTCAGCGGTTGTCTCGACAGCGCCGGACACCTGTCGGCCCGGCTCCCCGAAGGCAGGTGGCACATCATCAGGATGGGATATCAGCCTACCGGTGCCCGCACCAAGCACGGCCGCGCCAACCTGCACGGCCCCGAGGCCGACGTCATGTCGGCCAAGGCCGCCGAGACCCACTACCGCCATTACTTCAAGGCTATCCTCGACACCCTTGCCCGGGCAGGCGCCGCGCCTTCGGGTATGTGTATGGACAGCCACGAGGCCGGAATCCAGAACTGGACTCCGGGGTTTGAGGCTCGCTTCAGGGCCTCGGCCGGATATGGCATCACACCATGGATACCCGCGCTTGCGGGCTACATCGTGGGCTCGCGCGAGGAGACAGACGCCATGCTCCTCGACTTCCGCAGGGCCATAGCCGTGACCATCGCCTCTGAGTTTTACGGCACCCTCGGGCGTCTCTGCCGCGAGGACGGCGTGGACTTCACCTGCCAGGCCATGCTCAACATAGACAACGACAACATTCTGAGCCGTTCGGCCGCCACAAAGCCCCAGGGAGAGTTCTGGGCCTATCAGACCGACGGCAACTATGACGTGCTCGACGCCGCGTCGACGGCCCATCTCTACGGCCGTCCGATAGCCTCGGGCGAAGCCTTCACGGACACTCCCTACGAGACCACGTGGGACGAGCTGATGAGGATAGCCAATCTCGCATACTGCCGCGGCATCAACGAGTTTGCCGTCTGCGCCTCGAGCTATCAGCCCGACCTCAGGGTGAAGTATGACGACGACGACAGCGCCCACCCCTATATATTCCACCGCCTCAATCCGGCATGGGACAGCGTCAGGCCATTCTGGGAGGCCCAGGCCAGGAGCGCCATGATGATGCGCATTGGACGCCCCGTGGTTGACCTCCTTGTATATATAGGCGAGGAGTATCCCGTCAAGACCATGGCTTACCGCCTGCCCGAGATGCCCCGGGGCTTCAACTTCGATGTCTGCAATCCCGACGCGCTCCTTGGCCGTCTGTATGCCGAGGACGGACGCCTCAAGGCAAGGGGCGGCATGGAGTACAGGGCCATCCTTGTCCAGGACCGCTGTCATATCTCGGCCGAGGCTCTCGCCAGGCTCGAACAGCTCGAGCGCGAGGGCGTCACAGTGGTGTGGTGCAATCGCGGCGAGGATGCGGCCTCGCGCCTCGAGGCCGAGGGGATACGTCCCGATGTAGGGTTTGAGGGCGAGGCGATACACTTCTTCCACCGCTCGGCCCCCGGC
>JAIDJD010000259.1 GCA_029052375.1 Duncaniella sp.
CCTATACTCTCTGCGAATTGTGGCCGAAGCTCGGCGAAATCTCGGACAACAAGGCTATGATGCGCGCCATCACAAGATTCATGAGGTCTGAGTCGGTGGCCGGACAGCGCCCGCAGACACCTGTGCTCGAGACCAACGCCGCCGCCGCACTCGGCCCTCTCTTCAGCATAGGAAAGTGACAAGCCTCCGCTCCACGACAGAATGATGACAACGACATCCGGCAACACAAACGTCTCGGACTCGGCCCTTGTGAGAGGATTCATCACCGGCAACCGCAGGATGCAGCAGCTGTGCTACGTCAAGTGCCGCGAGACCTTCCGGAGGATGTTCTCCGACACAGGCCCCTTCACAACGATGCTCGACGAGCTCCTTCACGAAAGCTTTGAGGTCTTGTGGATACGTATGGAGAGAGGCTCGATAGTCCCGACACCCGCGGGCGTCAGGCTCCGCCATGCCGACGGGTCGCTCGAGCCTGTCGCAGACCTGACCGGAGCCTTCTTCGCGGGGATAGTGAGGATGCGGTTCCGGTCCTACTGCTCGCGCAAGAAACTCATGATTCCCGACCATCCGGCCATCACCGAAGCCATGCTCAGGGAGATTCCGACAGAGGAGAACGACGAGGACACCGAGACACAGAAAAGCATCCTCATACTCGAGGCCCTCAACTCGCTCCCCCCAAGCTGCGTCGAGATTCTCACTATGTATTACCACGAAGAGAAATCCCTGACCGAAATCCTCGAGGCAAGAAGCGCCAACAAGTCCTACAACGGACTTAAAACCCGCAAGAAAAAATGTCTCGACAATCTTAAAGAACGCATAATAAAATCATTCAAGGCCCACGGCCTCAATTGCCCATGAAACACGCCACAGACAACGACAACCTTCAGGAGATGCTTGACCGCTATCTCCTGGGCAGGCTCTCCCCCGAAGAGGAGGAAGAGTTCAACAGCAGGCTCCTCTCCGACGCCGCACTCAGAGATGAGGCCGCCATGATGAAGCGCATCCTCGACACACTCTCGGCCCATGCGAGCAGACGCGAGGCCATGCTTGAATGGGACAAGGAAGAGATGGTGCCGAAGACAGAACGCCCGTCGATCGGCGCCAGACTCAGACCTGTGTTATCGGCGGCCGCCTCAATAGCCCTGCTGTGCACCCTCGGCCTGTATCTTTACTCGCCGTCGGCAGAAGACACCGCGACGCCCTCAACCACAGACATCCCTGCCGTCCGCGGGTCGGCGGGCGGAGAATCCGTCAGCGATATAGTCTCCTCGCTCAATCAGGGACGCAAGATGGCCCTCGAGACCCTCGACAAGATAGACACAGCGCTCAAGGACTCCCTGCCCGACTCAGGGCTCAGGGCTGAAGAGGAGGCCTACCAGCGCGAAATCATCTCAGAACGCCTCTACGAGCTCAAGTGGCTGCGCATCAACACCATGATAAGCCTTGGCCGAATATCGGAAGTCAAGGATGAGCTCAAGGCGTACTCAAGCCAGCCGGGTCCCAACAGGGAGAAAGCGCAGGAACTCCTCAGCCAGATTGAACAATGAGAAAACTGCTGATACCTGTCTCAGCCGCTCTCGCGGCCATAATATCGTCAGGCGTCCACGCGCGCGCCGACCTGTCTCCTGCCGAGACTGCGCTCAGGGCTGTCGCTTCATGCGACTCCACTCTTGCTATGCCCGGACTCAGTGCGGCCGAGAGAGACTCCATTACACAAGAGAAGGCATACCAGTATGCCCTCGCCACCATGCACACGATGCGCGCAGGCGACTACCGCAAGGCTCTCGCTCTGACAGACTCGGCCATACCCATCGCCACAGACCCCGAGGTGCGCAAGCCGCTCTACATATTCCGCGGCCAGGCATGGGGCAAGCTCGGCAACCACGACACGGACTATGGCAGATTCGACTCGGCTCTTGTCAAGTACGACCGCGCCATTGACGCATACTCTACCCTCGGGTCTGCAAAGGACGTGGCCGCCATGATAGGTAAGAAAGCCGATGTCTACTCCAGCAAGCGCATGGTGCCCAAAGCCGAGGAGACACTCTCAAAGGCCTGGATCGGCGCCAGAATGTCTGGCGACCACGAGGCTATGGTCTCGACGCTCGCCCGCATCAAGATTTTTGCTCGCAACTACCGCAGGCACTCGCTCTTTCTCTCGGCCACATATTCTCTCGACTCTCTCAGAGCCTATGTCACAGACCCGTCGCTGAGAATGGACATCGCCACAGACTTTGCCGAGACGGCCATAACATCGGCAGACTATCAGACCGCAAGAGACATCTACACGGAGATTCTGAGCGAACAGGATTCAATGCCTGAATCCAGGGAGCGCAATGTGTTGCTGACCGGGACCATAGACAAGCTCGCTGACCTCTGCCTCGAGACAGGAGACTACGATGCAGCCATTGCTTACAACAGACGCAACCTCGGGCTGAAACGCTCAGGCAACACCCGCAGTCCCTTCGGAGAGGCCCTTGTGCTCAACCGCCTCAGCGAGAACTATGCGGCCAAGGGCGACACTCTGACCGCAAAGCTCTATGCCGACTCGGTAATCGGAACCATCACCCCGGACACCGACCCGTTCTTTGCGTCCTATATGTA
>JAIDJD010000026.1 GCA_029052375.1 Duncaniella sp.
TGCGAAAGTCAGGGCTTTGTTTTATGTTTTACAACAGGTTACAAAAGAGGCTGCGCCTATTTTGACACAGCCTCTTTGTGTAGCGGGACCGAGAATTGAACTCGGGACCTCCGGGTTATGAATCCGACGCTCTAACCAACTGAGCTATCCCGCCTTGTCGAAATTGCAGTGCAAAGGTAGCGCTTTTCTGCGAGCTGTGCAAATATTTGAGAAACTTTTTTGAAAAAAAGTTGTCAACACTCCGTACATCTGCCTGAGAGAGAAGACACAAAAAAAGCTTCGCGGAGCGGAGGCTCGATCGTGGGTGATGCCGCGGCCGGGGAGATAGCGGCCTTGACACAGATGCCAGATTGCAAACCCTCCGTCTTCCTTAGACGAAGCTTTTCTTATATCCATTGTGTCCCGCACATGGGGCGCGGGCGGGTACTTGTCTCGGGGAGTGATTACTTTCCGAGCACGTCCTTCACCTTGTCGGCGCTTTTCTGGGCTGCGTCAGAGACAGCCTCCTTGCTCTTCTCGGCCGCATTGGAGACGGCATCCTTGCCTTTCTCTACGACGTCCTTGCCCTTCTCTACGGCTTTGTCCTTGGCGTCAGAGGCCTTGTCTTTGAGTTCTCCGGCCTTTTCCTTGGCTTTGGAGGCAAGGGTGTCGGCCTTCTCGGCCACAGCTGCTGCGGCGCTGTCGGCCTCGTTCTTCAGGCGGTCCAGAGCCGATACCGCAGAGGGATCCTTGGCCTGGATTGCGGGCGTCACCTCTTCGAGATAGGCCTTGGCGGCGGCGTCGTTGCCGTCCTTGACGAGCTTGTCGGCATAGGCCTGGGCCTCTGCGGCGTAAATCTTAAGGCTGTCGGGGTCTGTGCAACTCTCGATCTTGGCCTTGATGGCCTCGCCTTCGTCGGCGGCTTTCTTGGCCGAAGTCGAACATGAGGCCAGGGCCGCGGCTGCGGCGGCGATGACCGCTACGGATAGAATCAGCTTTTTCATTTCTATATTCTGTGATTGATTTGCTTTCTCAGTTATAGTCTCAGAATATACAATGGCTGTGGGTGCCCGATTGTTCACGCGGGAGGCGAAAAAATCACATCGCGGCCACAGCAAGGCGCCTCACGCCGGACGACGACGAGCTCTCCTGGCGTGTCTGGGTCGAGTAGGTGTTGACGGTGGCCTTGTAGAGATAGATGCCGCGGGCCACACGGCGCCCCGAGCGGTCGGTGAGGTCCCATGTGAGGGGCGAGGAGGCAAACATATCGGCCTTTGCGGTCTGCTCGGACTGCCATATGCGGCGGCCGTTGAGGTCGAACACCTCCACCGTGACGCGCAGCATGGCGTCGGGCCTGTTGTGGCGTATGTAGAAGTTGGCCTCGGAGACGGCAGGGTTGGCGTCGGTGTAGATGTCGAATATCTTCGGGGCCGAGTTCTTGTCTACGAAGAAGTCGAACGAGTGTGTGGCGCTGTGGCCCGAGATGTCCCACACCTTGAGGGTGGCTGTGTGCTGTCCCTCCTGGAGTTCGGGCACCTGATAGGCAATGGTGCCTGCGGGCGAGCCGTCCTGGTCGGGGGTGAAGGCGTTGACCACGTCTGTATAATTGGTCTGGCCGTCTATGCGGAGGCTCATCTGATGGCCTATGCTGTTCGAGGCCATGTTGAGGGCCACGTCGTCCGAGACGCGCGCGAGGAGCATTGGGGTGTCGTTGACAATGTCGCCCGAGCGGAACGACTCGTGGTTGAGGTAGGCATACTCGATGACGGGCGGAGTGTTGTCCTCGACCGGCTGTTCGGCCATGCCGTATATATAGAAGTCGCGGCTGACGCCGGCGGCCTCGGTCTCGCCTCCGGTGCTGCGGGCATAGAGCGACATCGTGGCGGGGCGGTAGTTGTCTGCGGTTTCGCCCGGGATGAAGATGTCGCCCTCCCATATGCCGCCCTTGACGGGGATGCGGGCCATCAGCAGGCGGTCTCCCTGCTCGTCTATCACCGGGGGCTCGTCATAGTCGCCGCGGACCGTGGTGTAGGACTTCTCCGCGTCGTAGAGGGTGACGGAGACAGAGCCGTCAAACCCGGTGAGCGTCTGGCCGAGCGGCCCGGTGACACGTCCCTTGAGGCGCACCTTCGAGAATCCCTCCATGACGGCGGGCTCCTCTTCCGAGCCGATGTCGGCGACGCGCTTGTCGTTGATGGAGTCGAGCTTGACCAGATTGTCGGGCATGGCGAGGCGCATGGCGGGGTCGCCGAGCATCACGTAGCGCATCTTGTTGGTCTCGCCGAGCATGGCGTTCTTGGTCAGGCGCAGCACCTCGGCCACAGGACGGTGGCGCCCCGAGGCGTCGCGGTCGAAGATTCTCGCGCCGAAAGCCTCGGAGAGCGGGCCGTTGCGGGCTATCAGCACGGGGCGCACGGCCGCTATGCCGCCCACGAGGCCGCCGGCCTCGGTGAGGGTGAGCAGCTGCAGTCCGGCCTCGTCGACGTCGTCCCACTTGGAGAACGAGCAGGTGGCGCCGTAGAAGAACGCCGGACGCTGCATATAGAGGTTGAAGTGGTCCTGGTACACAAAGACACCCTCGGCTGTGAGCGCCGTGGGGCTGGCATGGCCTATGAAGCCCCACCAGAGGACACCCTCGTCGAGAAGGGTGTGCAGCTTGGTGCGCCCTGCCTTGGAGACGCCTCCGGTGAGAGTATATGTGTCGAGATAGATCTTGTTGTAGGTCAGTTGGTTGCCCCAGATGTTAGAGCGCATGGCGGCCTCGGTGTCTTCTGTCTGGTTGAGGTGTATGGCATTGTCGCCGTCGTCGGCCAGGAGCGCTACGCGGTTGCGCCACTCGCCCTCGGCAGGGCTTTTGACATACTTTATCAGCCTGTCGGTGAAGACCTTCGCCTCCTCGAGCGAGCGGGCCGGGATGCGGCCCACGGCCACGCGCATGATGTCTCGGCCGTTGATGAGGCCCGAGTTGTCGTCGAGGAATGCCGCGGGGTCGTCCGAGCTGTAGGAATAGCTGTCGCTGTATCCCTGGTCTGTCTGCCAGATGGGGAGCAGGGTGGCCGGTGAGTTTTTCCACGCCGAGGTGATGCGCCGGTGGTCGGGAGAGACGCCGCCCATCAGGAGCAGGTAGCGGGGGCTGCGCTTCGAGGGGTCGGCGGCGGCGCGGTCGTAGAACATCTTGAGCAGGCGGCGGAAGGCGTTGTAGTCGGGGACACCCGACGCAAACTCGTTGTAGACGGGCCCGGGTTCTGTCAGCAGCACCTTGAGAGAGTCTGCTCCAGACGAGTGGAGCTCGGCGATGCGCCGGGCCTGGGCCATGAGGTCGGGATGGGATATTATCACCATGTCGGGGTTCTCCTCGCCGTGGAGGTCCTGCGCGGCCACAGACATGGATGTGAGGCGCGGTGTGAGGAACGAGCCTGCCTCGCGCCACGCCACATACGAGCGCCGGCCGTAGACCT
>JAIDJD010000260.1 GCA_029052375.1 Duncaniella sp.
ACCTCACCGAGGACATCATGGAGCACATGAGCCGTGTACACAACGTCAAGGTGGGCGAGCGCACTGCCGAGCAGATCAAGATTCATGTAGGCTCGGCGCTCACCGAACTTGAGAATCCTCCCGAGGACTTCATTGTCCGAGGTCCCAACAAGATGACCGCCCTCCCAATGGAGGTGCCCGTGAGCTATCAGGAAATCTCGCACTGCATCGAGAAGTCTATCTCGCGCATCGAGGCCGCCGTGCTCCAGGCTCTCGACGAGACCCCCCCCGAACTCTACTCGGACATCGTGATGAACGGCATCTTCCTTGCCGGCGGCGGCGCTATGCTCCGCGGTCTTGACAAACGTCTTACAGACAAGATCGGCATCCAGTTCCACATCGCTGAGGATCCCCTCCTCTCCGTTGCCAAGGGCACCGGGGTGGCTCTCAAGAACATCGAGACCTTCTCGTTCCTCATCCGCTGATTTTCCCGATGGATTGCGCGACACTGTGCGCAATCCGCTCCATCCCCGTACAATGCTCTGTAGGGATGCCGCCCGACACGAAGGCGCGCATCCCTACACTGAGCGTTTTTTAGGGGCTCGCTTCATAACTCCCTAAGACACATCCCGCAGCCTTGTCCGAACTCGTTAAATTTCTGGTCAAGTACAGCTCATGGTTTCTCTGTGCGCTGTATCTGGTAGTGTCCGTCTTTCTGCTGACGGCCAACAATCCTTTTCAGCATCATGTCTATCTGACATCAGCCAACACGTTGTCTTCCGGGCTGTATGGCCTCACCAACGGAGTGACTTCCTATTTCTCGTTGCGCGAGATCAACGAAGACCTCCAGCGCCGCAATTCTGATCTCGAGCTTGAGACCTATACCCTCAAGGAGCAGATAAGGACATTGCGCCAGAAAGACTATGCCGATACGATGACTGTGAGCCCCGAGCTCCAGCGCTACAACTTCATCATAGCCGACGTCATCAACAACTCCATCAACCGCACCCACAACTACATCACCATAGAGAAAGGCGCCCTGGACGGCATTGAGCCCGAGATGGGCGTGATGGACCAGAACGGCATTGTCGGCATCGTGAATGTCGTAGGCCCCCACAGCGCCCGCCTTATTTC
>JAIDJD010000261.1 GCA_029052375.1 Duncaniella sp.
CTATAGACGTAGAGGCCGAGAAGGCCAAGATAGCCAAGGATATAGCCTATTACGAGGGCTTCCTGAAGTCGGTTGAGAAGAAGCTCTCGAACGAGCGCTTCGTGTCCAACGCACCCGCGGCTGTTGTAGAGGCCGAGCGCAAGAAGCTCGCCGACGCCACCACCAAGCTCGAGGTGCTCCGCTCAACTCTTTCGGCTCTCGGTTGTTAATTATTTAAGTATAAGGGAACGGCAGACGGCAATCCGGCAGGATTCCCGTCAGCCGTGACTTTGTTTATTCTGTCTGCCAATGGCTTATCTCGACATTGTCATCATCGGCATACTCGCCGTCGCCGCCCTGTGGGGCTATCACAAGGGCCTTGTGGCTCAGATAGGCGCCATCGCCGCCATAGTCGTGGGCATCCTGGCCTGCCGTATGCTCGGGCCGGACGCCGTTGCTATGGTGTGTCCGAACGGCCCGGACGAGACATCGCCATTGCCCTATTACGGCATGGCCATTATGGTGTATGCCGTGATATACTTTGTTGCATACTACAGCATAGTGCTTGTGAGCCGCTTGCTGCGCCTCGCGCTCAAGACCATACTGCTGGGCCCGCTCGACCATATAGGCGGAGCGGTCTTCAACGTGGCCAAGTTTGTGCTGGTCATCAGCTTCCTGCTCAACCTCTGTCTCTTCATGTATCCCGACGCCAATCTCTGCAACGAGTCTCAGGTGATGGGAGGCAGGCTGGTCGAGAAAATCATATCGGTCGCTCCCGCTGTCGTGGGGGTAGTAGTCCCTTAATATCCCTGTTATGGACACCAAGAACATCAACGAAACAGAAGACACTCTCCGGGGAGCCACTTCGGGCGAGTATAAATACGGATTCACCTCCGACATCGAGACCGCCATCATTCCCCGCGGTCTCAGCGAGGATGTGGTCCGCCTGATATCGGCCAAGAAAGGCGAGCCCGAATGGCTCCTTGAATTCCGTCTCAAAGCCTACCGCCACTGGCTCACGCTGCCTGTGCCTGACTGGGCACACCTGACCATCCCCGACATAGACTTCCAGGACATAAGCTACTATGCCGAGCCTGTCAAGAAAGAGGGGCCCAAGAGCCTCGACGAGGTAGACCCGCAGGTGCTTGACACCTTCAACCGTCTGGGCATCCCCCTCGAGGAACAGAAGCTCCTCTCGGGCATGGCCGTGGACGCGGTCATGGACTCGGTGAGCGTCAAGACCACACACCGCGAGAAGCTGGCCGAAAAGGGCATAATCTTCTGTTCTATCTCAGAGGCTGTCAAGGATTATCCCGACCTTGTCCGCAAGTATCTCGGCTCTGTGGTGAGCTATCGCGACAACTTCTATGCCGCGCTCAACTCGGCCGTGTTCTCCGACGGGTCGTTCGTATATATCCCCAAGGGCGTGCGCTGTCCTATGGAGCTGTCTACTTATTTCCGTATCAATGCCGCCGGCACAGGCCAGTTCGAACGCACGCTCATCGTGGCTGACGACGATGCCTATGTGTCGTATCTCGAAGGGTGTACAGCCCCGATGAGAGACGAGAACCAGCTCCATGCGGCCATCGTGGAGATAATCGTAGAGGACAGGGCAGAAGTCAAATACTCCACTGTTCAGAACTGGTATGCCGGCGACGCCGAAGGACGCGGAGGCGTCTTCAACTTTGTGACAAAGCGCGGTCTCTGCCGCGGCGACCATTCAAAGCTCTCGTGGACGCAGGTGGAGACTGGTTCGGCCATCACATGGAAGTATCCCTCGTGTATACTCAAGGGCGACAACTCGCGCGGCGAGTTCTATTCAGTGGCCGTAACACGCAACCGCCAGCAGGCCGACACCGGCACTAAGATGATACATATCGGCAAGAACTCCTCTTCGACGATTGTGTCAAAGGGCATCTCGGCCGGCCATTCAGAAAATTCATACCGAGGTCTTGTGAAGGTGGCGAAGGGTGCTACTGGCTGCCGCAACTATACCCAGTGCGACTCCCTGCTGATGGGCAGCCACTGCGGAGCGCACACATTCCCCTACATTGACATCCAGGACGACTCGGCCATCGTGGAGCATGAGGCCACAACCTCCAAGATTTCAGAGGACCAGCTGTTCTACTGCAACCAGCGCGGCATCCCTACCGAGGAAGCCGTGGCCCTGATAGTCAACGGCTATGCCCGCGAAGTGATGAACAAACTGCCGATGGAGTTTGCCGTCGAGGCCCAGAAGCTCCTCCAGATAACACTCGAGAACTCAGTAGGCTGAACCGCGTATGTCCGAGACTGTCCGAGAATCCGAGGGCGCGCTCAAGCCGGCCCTATACCTGATACCCTCCACTATGAGCGACGGCCCGGTGTCCGCCGCCATACCTCCCTATAATATAGAGGTGATGCGCTCTATCCGCCACTTTGTGGTCGAGAATGTGCGCACAGCCCGCAGGTTTCTCAAACGCTGCGACCCGTCTATTGTCATCGACGGCCTTGAATTCGTGACCCTCGACGAGCACACCGCACCCGAGGATGTCCCTGCCATGCTCGAGCCTCTGCTCAGAGGCGAGCCGATAGGCGTCATCTCTGAGGCGGGCTGTCCGGCTGTTGCCGACCCCGGTTCAGACCTTGTGGCGGCGGCTCAGTCGCGAGGGCTAGAGGTGGTCCCGCTTGTAGGCCCCTCAAGCATCATCATGGCCCTGATGGGCTCGGGCTTCAACGGCCAGTCGTTTGCATTCCACGGCTACTTGCCTTATGACACCAAAGAGCGCTCGGCCCTGCTCAAGACCATGGAGAGGCTGATACGCACGCAGAGGCAGACGCAGATTTTCATCGAGACCCCTTACCGCAACAACAGGCTGATATCCCAGCTGGCCTCCTCGCTCCCCGGGTCGCTGAAGCTGTGTGTGGCCTCGGATATCACAGGTCCGCGCCAGACAATCACCACACGTCCGCTTTCCGAGTGGGCCAAGGCGGCTTGTTCCTTCGACAAGGTGCCTGCAATATTCCTTCTATACAACTGATGCGCAAACGTAATTTCAGAAAAATACCCGATACACCGTCGCTGTTCGACTCTCTCGAGGGATTCGGCGGACCTGCCCGTGCCAATTTCGAGATTATCCCCCCCGAGCGGATAGCCGAGATAGCGCGCAAGCATGGCCCGTCGAGGCGTCCGGCCATAGATGAAATGCCGGAACTTGACCCTTCGGACAAGATTTTCTTCATGAGCTTCGGGTCTGGCAGCAGCGGCAACTGCTCGTATGTGGGAGACCGCCGTTCGGGCTTTCTGATAGATGCCGGGGTCGATGCCGACCACGTGATGCTAAAGCTGCAGCGCAACGGCATAATGCCAGGCAGTGTCAAGGGCATCATCCTGACCCACGACCATCACGACCATATAAGCCAGGTCTACGCCCTGTTGCGCCAGAACAAGCACATGAAGCTCTATTGCACCCCGCGCACGCTCAAAGGGATGCTGCGTCGCCGCAACATCTCGCGCCGCATCAACGACTACCACACGCCTGTCTACAAGGAGTTTCCCTTTGCCATAGACGCCTTCACCATCACGCCGTTCGAGGTCATGCACGACGGCGCGGACAATGTCGGGTTCTTCATCGAACACGGCTCCAAGACTCTCGCCGTGGCCACAGACCTCGGGTGCATATCAGAGCGTGTAGACTTCTACTTCAGGCAGGCCCAGAACCTGGTCATGGAGTCGAAC
>JAIDJD010000262.1 GCA_029052375.1 Duncaniella sp.
GTACAACGGCGTCGCCTTCGACTCGTCGTACACCCTCACAGCCAACGGCGACAGCATCTTCCGCACCGGTGTCAACACCGTCATAGCAGGCTGGACCACAGCGCTCCAGAATATGCGCGTGGGCGACAGCGTGGAGATTGTCATCCCCTACACCCAGGGCTACGGAGGCGCACAGCAGGGCGCCATCCCCCCATATTCGACCCTCGTCTTCAACGTCAAGCTCGTAGACATCCCCTTCTACGAGGTGCGTCCCTGAACATAGCCGCAAGCCAGACCTATGGAGTATAAAGTCATAGCCGAAGCGCCGGGCTCGGATGCCCGCGCCGGAGTCATCACCACAGACCATGGCCTGATAGAGACCCCTATCTTCATGCCCGTGGGCACCGTCGGCAGCGTCAAGGCCGTCCACCGACACGAGCTCGAGGAGGATGTCAAGGCCCAGATAATCCTCGGCAACACATATCACCTCTATCTCCGTCCCGGCATGGATATAATGGAGCGTGCCGGAGGCCTGCACAAGTTCAGCGGCTGGCAGCGCCCTATCCTCACCGACAGCGGAGGCTTTCAGGTGTTCTCTCTTGCCTCCAACCGCAAGCTCAACGAGGAGGGAGCCACTTTCCGCAGCCATATCGACGGCTCGAAGCATATCTTCACACCTGAGCGTGTCGTGGACATCCAGCGCTCGCTCGGCTCGGACATCATGATGGCCCTCGACGAGTGTCCTCCAGGCACGGCCGACTTCGGCTATGCGCGCAAGTCGCTCGAGCTGACCAAGAGGTGGCTAGAGCGCGGATGGAAACACTTCCGCGAGACCTCGCCCCGCTACGGCCACTCGCAGGCCTTCTTTCCCATAGTCCAGGGCGTGGTCTATCCCGAACTGCGCCGCGATGCCGCCAAGCACGTGGCAGACCTCGGGGCCGAGGGCAACGCCATCGGCGGCCTGGCCGTAGGCGAGCCTGTGGAGAAGATGTACGAGATGATCGAGGTGGTCAACGAGATACTCCCCAAAGACCGTCCCCGCTATCTGATGGGCGTAGGCACCCCCGCCAACATCCTCGAGGCCATAGACCGCGGCGTAGACATGATGGACTGCGTGATGCCCACGCGCAACGGCCGCAACGGTATGC
>JAIDJD010000263.1 GCA_029052375.1 Duncaniella sp.
CTGTGCTGGTCGTCGTGCATCTCGGGGATGGAGAGCTCTTTATTGAGGCGCGTCTCTATCTCGAAACACTCGGGGGCCTTGATGTCCTCGAGGTTGATGCCGCCGAATGTGGGGGCGAGAGCCTTGACCACCTGGATGAACTTCTCGGTGTCATGCTCGTCAACCTCTATGTCGAAGCAGTCGAGGCCGGCGAAAATCTTGAACAGAAGAGCCTTGCCCTCCATCACAGGCTTGCCTGCGAGGGCGCCGATGTTGCCGAGGCCGAGGACAGCTGTGCCGTTGGAAATCACGGCCACGAGGTTGCCGCGGTCTGTATAGTCGTAGACCTTGTCCGGATCGTCCTTGATCTCGAGGCAGGGATAAGCCACACCGGGCGAGTAGGCCAGCGCGAGGTCGGCCTGCGTGGCGTAGGGCTTGGTGGGTATCACTTCTGTTTTGCCGGGGCGCGGATACTTGTGGTAGTCCAGCGCCATCTGCTTGGTGACTTTTGCCATTTCTTGATTCTGGTATTAATTTCTTGATTCTGGTATTAAATGTTTGGTAAAATGTGTTCTTTGTCAACAAAAATTCCGCCGCACTCTCCTATCTGAAGAGCTGGGCGTGTGCGTCGATGAGCTTCTGGAAGCGAGGGTCTTTGCGCAGGGGGGCGCAGTTGAGGTTGGCCTCCGAGGCCTTGGTCCAGTTGTGATAGTCGGCATAGCCCTTTGAGAGCGATGTCTCCATGCAGCTGAAGGCGCGGTCTAACTTGCCTGTCTGAGCATAGAGACAGGCGGCGTAGTAGCTGACCTCGCCGTCATAGTCCGAGGCCAGGCGCAGCACCTGCTCCATCCAGTTCTCGGCCTGATCCGTGAGCCCGAGCGCCTGGAGGGCAAAGCCCTTGAGCGAGCGGACATTGTCGATGTCATAGTCCATCTCTGTGACGCGCTCCCAGGACAGCTCGGCGTTCTTGGCCTGGTTGCGCCAGTCGGCGAGCACCCAGCCCCTAAGTATGGCCACGCGGGGGTCCTGGGGGGCGTTCATCGACGCCTCGCTCAGAGCCACGGAGGCGTCGGCGCTCTGCCCGAGGGGCAGCTGGGCCAGGGCCTTGCACACGAGGGCGTCCGTCATCTCGGGCTCCTTCTCGAGGGCCTTCTCGGCGGCCGAGAGGGCACCCTCGCTGTCGCCCTGCGCATGGAGGATGCGCGACTTCAGGACGTAATAGAAGGCATTGTCCCCGGTGGCTGTGATGGCATAGTCGGCGTTGAGCAGGGCCACGTCATAGCGGCCGAGGGCATAATAACACTCGGCCAGGGCGGCGTTGAGGCCGGGATACGAGTCGAGGTTCTGGGTGATGATGCGGTCATAGTCGGCTATGGCGGCCTGGTAGTTGCAGTGGCCCTGGGCTATCATGGCGCGTATGAAATAGTAGAGGCCGTTGGCGGGGGCCTGCGATATGGCCGACGAGAGGCCCGACATGACGGCAGGATAGTCCTCGCGCGAGATCTTGACCAGCTCGCCGAGGGCCTGAGGGGTGTTCTCGTTGTCGATGGCTATGGCGGCTATGTAGTCCTCGACGGCTCCGTTGCGGTTGCCCATCTCGGTGCGGACGGCGGCGCGGCGCATATAGCTGCGCGAGTCGTTCGGGCTGTACGAGAGGGCACGGTCTGCGAGGTCGCTGGCCATGCCGAGGTTGTTCTCCCTGACGGCCACGCGGGCCAGGGCGAAGGTGGCCTCCTGGCTGCGGGGATTGATGCGGAGCATACGGTTGAAGTCTCCCTTGGCCGCGGCATAGCGTCCTGTCTCGAGGTTGGCCGTGCCGCGCTCGTAGAGGAGGCTGTAGGGGTTGGCGTCGGGCTGTATCAGCTCGTTGAGGTCTGCGAGGGCCTGCTCGTACTTGTGCATGGCCATCAGGACGTGCGCCCTCATCTCCACGGCCTGGAGGCGCTGTTCCTCCTCGGCTGGGCCGAAATACTTGATGGCAGTGTTGAGGTCGTCGAGGGCGCGGATATAGTCGTCGTTCTTGTAGTAGAGCGAGGCTCGGCGGAAGAGCGTCTCAGGGTCTCGCGGATCCTCGTCGAGGAGCTGTCCGTAGGCGCGGAGCAGGGCGTCAGACATAGGGTCGGCATAGCTCTGGGCGTGTATTGCGGGGGCCGCGGCGGCCATAAGGCCGAGGGCCAGCAGGATGTGGCGCATGATGGTCATGGTGTCTTGGCTGGTTTGTCAGAAAGCGTTGATGGCCTCGCGTATGGCGGCGAGGCGGCTGAGGAGTACGGGCATCTTGTCCAGGGGGAGCATATTGGCCCCGTCGCTCTTGGCGCGCGCGGGGTCGGGGTGGGTCTCCATGAAGAGGCCGTCGGCCCCTACGGCCACTCCGGCGCGGGCTATGGTCTCGATGAGGCCCGGACGGCCGCCGGTGACGCCCGCGGCCTGGTTGGGCTGCTGCAGCGAGTGGGTGACGTCGAGGATGACGGGGGCGCCGAAGCTCTGCATCTCGGGTATGCCGCGATAGTCTACGAGGAGGTCCTGGTAGCCGAAGGTGACGCCGCGCTCGGTGAGGGCCACATTGTCGTTGCCGGCGTCGCGCAGCTTGGCCAGGACGTGGCCCATGGCCTCGGGCGAGAGAAACTGGCCCTTCTTGACGTTGACGGCGCGCCCGGTGCGGGCCGCGGCCACAAGCAGGTCTGTCTGGCGGCAGAGGAAGGCGGGTATCTGGAGTATGTCCACATATCCGGCGGCCAGGGCGGCCTCCTCTTCGGTATGGATGTCGGTGACGACGGGGATGCCGAATGTCTCGCCTACCTTGCGCAGTATCCCGAGGGCCTTCTCGTCGCCGATGCCGGTGAACGAGTCGATGCGCGAGCGGTTGGCCTTGCGGTAAGAGCCTTTGAACACGTAGGGCACTGACAGCCTCGACGCGGCCTCGAGACAGGCCTCGGCTATCCTCATGGCCATCTCCTCGCCCTCTATGACACAGGGTCCGGCCAGAAGGAAAAACTGTCCTGATGGATTGGAGGCATATTCCTTGAAGGAAAACATATGCTTGAGTGTGGTATTTGCTTTGATGTTATGTTTTGGATGATTCAACCTACAAAATTAGCCAAAAATCATCATCCCGAAGGGTGGCGCAAGGTTAAAAAATCCCAAAAAGGACACCTTAGCAAAGTCACTGGTTTTATCTCTTGGCACCTTTGCCGAAGAGTTCTGAATGTGAGCCAAGACGTACAAGGTCTATCTGGTTTGTATCCTGGTCTATCCATATCAAGAGAAAATCTCCCTGGATATGGCATTCCATGCATCCGGCATAGTCGTTTGTGAGCATATGAGGCCTGTATTCCTCCGGTATAGGGATTTCCCATTCAAGCATTTTGAGCACTGTGAGAAGGGCTTCTGCTTTCTTGGGGTTGTTACGTATTCGCTTCAGGTCTTTCTTGTATTGCGTCGAAGGTTTCAGCAGTTTCATAAACCCATCGATTTGAACATAGCCTCAACCGAAGATGTATCGACCGACGGCACATCGCGAAGCTTGCCGCTGCGGGCCTCCTCTATGGCAGCCTTTGTCACCTCGTTAGGCTCGTTGTAGGCGACATCAAGCAATACACATTCCACGAAGTTGTTGAGACTGCGGTGTTCTTTGCGGGCCATCTCCTTGAGCCTGTCTATGAGATCGGCGGGAAGACGGAACATTGTGGCTTTTCTCGGTAATGATGCTTCCATAGTGCTATCGTTTTGTCTGCAAAGATATAACATTTATAAAGCAAAAACAAATTTAGGCATACTAAAGTTGGACTGACCGAGAATGCTACATATTTTTGCGGACGGATGGGGCGGGGACGGGGATTTTTCACTACTTTTGCACAACTTTGCCGCCGTCGGCCCCGTTAATCATCCTGAGGCCGCCCACGCCTGTACAACACAACACTCTGAAAAAGCATATCTATGAAACTCAACAACATCCTCTCGGCCGGGACTCTCGCCGTGGTCATGACAGCCATGGCCTCGTGCTCGAAGAGTAAGACCGAAATCCTCGACACCATTCCGGCCGACGCCCCCGTGGCCGCCGTCATCGACGTCAAGGCCCTCTGCTCGGACTGCGGCATAACGCTCAGCGCCGAAGGGTTCTCGGCCGACTCGGCCATCGACGCCAGGCTCTCCCCGGAGATGCGCGGCAACCTCGCCGCCATGGGCAGGCTGAGCGGAGGCGCCGCAGACCTCTCCTCGACCGTCGTGTTCATGACCGCCGACAAGGAGACATTCTGCACCTTCGGCATCGAGAGCTTCGAGGCTCTCCGCGAGGCGTGCGGCGAGCGCGTGTCGTGGGGCGCGGACGCCGCGGGGATGCACGTCGGGACGATACCCGAATCCTCTACGGTCGTAGCCTCGGAGACCCAGGTGTGGATCTCGGACCTCTCGGCCACCAAGGCTCCGGAGGCGGTGAAGAAGCTCGCGGCCGCGGCCGCAGAGAAT
>JAIDJD010000264.1 GCA_029052375.1 Duncaniella sp.
TACATCGAAGAGTCAGACCCCGCCCCCGCCGGAGAGACAGCCACCAGACAGAAAAAATGATACAGTTCTATTCGCCAGACATAGCCGAGACTCTCTGCCTGCCCGAGAGCGACTCCAAACACGCCGTCAGAGTGCTCAGGATGCGCGAGGGAGACGAGCTCCAGGCCGTCGACGGACGCGGACACGTCTACACCTGCCGCCTGGCCGACGCCCACCCCAAGCACGCCGCCATAGAGATAGTCTCTGTGGCCGACGTCCCGCTCCCCTGGAGCCAGCGCATAGCCGTGGCCGTAGCCCCCACCAAACACATGGACCGCATGGAGTGGATGGTAGAGAAGCTCACCGAGATAGGCATCAACGACATAATACCCATACTCTGCCGCCGCTCGGAGCGGCGCGAGCTCAAGGAGGAGCGCCTCGCCAAGATAGCCGTCTCGGCCATGAAACAGTCGCTCAAGGCCGTATGCCCCAAAGTGTGGCCCCTCACTCCCCTACCCTCCCTGCTCGACATGATGCCCGACGCACAGAGGTTCGTGGCCTACTGCGACCCCTCTGTCCCGCGCCTCGACATGGCCCGCGAATGCCTGCCCTCACGCGACACCCTCATACTCATAGGCCCCGAAGGAGACTTCGACCCCACGGAGATACGCGCCACGCTCGACGCCGGATTTGTCCCCGTCACCCTCGGCGACAACCGCCTGCGCACAGAGACCGCCGCCCTCTATGCCGTCTCCGTGGTCCACATCGCAGACACCATCAAGGCAAGGTAATAGCCCACCGCCAGCATACAACGACAACACCCCGCCCGACGGCTGTCGGGCGGGGTGTTGGTTATTTACACAGGCGTGACGCCTGCATGATTTCTGACTTCAGTGATTGACAGGATTTGAATAAATCATTTTAGCGGCCTCCTCATAGAGATGGCCCAGGCGATACAATATAGTTGAAACTTTCATAAGGAGATACGTTTATCGGTTACTGTTGTCTATACAACATCAGAGAGGTGCAGACAGTTGGGAAAAATATGCTGTACAACATATTTTTAACACAGTTTCACAGTATTGCCCCCCCGGCTCTATGGTCAGAATATATGATAGAGGAGCGGGCAGTTGTTCATCCAGTCCATCGTATATATCATGGCGTCTACCTCATACCTGGGGACATCGCCGATTATGACAGCGTCGAGGACGATGGTCTTGCCGTTGATTCTCAGGTCGGGGCGACGTCCGAACATCTCCTCGAACTGCTGGATCTGCTCTTCGTACATATCAAAATAGAGCTCGGCCCAGCCTTCAGTGGGGAGGGTGATGCTTGTGGAATAGCGGGTGCAGAAGCCTGCGGCATTGAAGTCGGTCTCAATCACGTAGTCAATGTTCATGCCATGCATATTCCTGCAGGTGTAGACCCCGTTCTCGTATGTGCCGAATATCACATGGTTGGGGACAGTCGCGGTCTTGCCGCTCCAGAGGTCCATGACCGTAGATAGCTCATCGGCCGACAGACCCTCGAGGTTGGGGAGCATAATGAAGACCACCCTTCCATCCTGCCGGACGGGTATGGGCAACACGATGCCTGAACGCGAGGCGCTGACTGCATTGACCTTCCTGATGATAGCTGAAGTGAAGTCGCAGGCAGGGCGGCCGGCCACGGTCTTCCAGTCTTCTTCGTCGTCATCGTCGTCATCTTCAAAGTCAACCCATGTACCGTTGTTGAGCATACCGGCTATCTGACGGGCCTGGGCCGAGGTCTCGAACACGACATTGAGCACGGCGTCGACACAAACCCCGTCCTTCATCCGGAAGGCAAAATAGGAATCCGTATCGCTTGAGTAGGAGGGAGAATACTTGTACACGCCGTTGCGGCTGTCGCCAGACCATCCCGCAGAGGGCATCTTAGGGCTTACAAGTTCTTTGACCTCAGGGCTGAGGGGCTCGTAGTCGTCATCGTCGCCGCTCTTGCATGATGTGAATCCGAGGGCGAGCATCGCGGCCAAGGCCACAATGCCGGTAAAAAATCTTTTCATCGTATGATTATGATATTGATTGATTGGAGTTACGCGAGATAAGGTCTATGTCAGAACGCCAAGCCTATAGAGACGTTGAGCATATTCATGTCGAACTTGTGTGGCTTCTCGGCCTCGTATCCCTCTTCGAAATCCGACACCATATCGTCCACCATGCCCTTATATTTGGCCGTGCATCCCTTCCATTCGAGACCCACGATAAGACGCTTCCACTGAATCTCCATTCCGGCGGCACACCACAGTGCAAAAGCGCTGTGAATTTCGGTGTCCTCATCATCAGAGATGATATAGGCGGCATACGAAGGCACCACGTGGAAATAAGGACGGAACTTCAGCGCGGCGAGACTGCGGCTGCCGGATGCGTAGAAAGGCGCAAACGTAGCCGTGGGGCCCACTGCTATACCGGCTGTAATATAGTGGCGCCCGAGCGACACCTCTGTCTCCGTGTCCCCGTCTCCGTAATCGATATTGATGTCGCCGGGATTCGTGATGTCAGACAATTTTCCGGTTCCCTTGGCGAAGTTGGCATAATTGACGTTGAGGTCAAGATTGAGACCGAACTTCAGGAAACCGCCTATCGCCTTGCGGTGCAGATAGATGTTGCGGCCCGAGATGATAGAGGCTCCCCAGCGGCTTGAAATCTCGCCGCCGAAGCGTTTCTTCTGGTCGAGCGTTCCGGATGTGAAGCCTACCATAAACCTGCGCTTGTACTTCCATACGTCGTAGTTGTCGGCGCGGAGCTCAACGAGAGGCGTCGCGGCAGAGTCTGTCTCTTCCTTAAGGTCGGCCACCCCTGTGTGTGAGAGGGGCGTGTGTGTGTCTGACAGGCCTTCTGCCGCCCGGGCCGACAGACAGAAGCAGGCGGCGGCGATTGCCGGAGCCAGCAGTCTAAGCAAACTGTTCATAAAAATCTTCCGATTGTGTGTGTGTGATGGTTTATAGCCGTCCGGCTCCCTGAGACGGTATCTGCAAAATAAAAAAGCGTGAGAGCCATACCGTATGCACGTCCCACTCAGCGAGGTTCAGGTATTGCCCATAACAGCAGAACGAGCGTCAGGCAAACGCTTTCATTATGTCCGCAACCCGCCGCACTTACCCCGACCGGGCTTATGCATGACGGCCTGCGCCTGCAAATTTACAAAATAAAACACAATTTTACAAAATAAAATACAATCGGACAAATCTTTTTGCTACACCCATGGCCACACCCATGGCCACGCAAACAGCATGGACAAAGCGGCCGCCCTCAATCCCCCCTTTCAATAAAAAGCCGCCCGGCCGCTGTCCTTGCAGACAGGCAGGCCGGGCGGCGCTATCAGAGGGATACCTTTATATTAATCGAAAGTTGCGGTATAGGGCACTGCGGTGAGGTTGAGCGTTACGGTGTGCTCGCCCGCTGTCGAGGTGATGTTGCCGGCATTGAACTCGATGTTGTCGAGCTCGCCGCCATAGTTGATGCTCCAGCCCGAGGTCTTGGGGTTGACGATGAACTTGAAGCCGCCATCGGCAAATGTACCGGTGTAAGTGAGGACACAGGCGTCGCCCTCGACCTTGGACATAGCGGGTGCGGTATTGGTGTCCCAGCCGTTGAGGTCGCCGATGACGCAAACCTCGGCAGGGGTCAGGGTATATGTGAGAGCCTTGGTGTCGACCTCCACATAGTAGATGCCCTCGGCAGGCACAGGGATGTTGCCTGCGCCGGGAGCCATGACGCCGTCAGAGGCGCCGGCACCCCAGTTGGTGCCCCAGCCCTCGCCGAGAGTGAACTTGACCTCGTCCTTGAGATAGGACAGGCCGCGATACTTGACCCACTCGCCGGTCTCGGCGTCCTTCTCATAGGCGGCGAGCTTGCCGCAGGCGCCGAAGCTCCAGTTGCAGCCTCCGCCGGGAGTGCATACGAAGGGCAGAGCCTCGGAGGTGTAGTAGAGCTTGACCTGATCGAGCTTGATGGCGTTGGACACCACGCGTGTGGCCTTGTTGTCGGCCACCTCGGCTATGACGCGCATATAGACGGGCGAGGGCTGGAGAGCCTTGAAGGCCTCGTCAGAGGTGACGTTGTACATCTTGAGCAGAGCCAGGTCGAGTGTCTCGCCCGAGAGCACGAGCTCTGTGCTGAAGGGGTCGACGGGGTCGACCACCATGGTGTTGGGGATTATGTTGCCCTCCTCGTCGGTCTTGGCCTCCTCGCTGTCGCCGAAGTCCTCGTAGATCGAGGTCTCGATGCGGTACTCGGGGGTGAGGGCCACGTTGTAGGCGGCCTTCTCCACCTTGAACTCGAGGGTCTTGACGGGGGTGAGCTCGACGAGCTCAGAGGCATACTCGGGAGTCTCCAGCACGAGGTCTGTAGGCACCGTGAGCTTCGGGTCCTTGTCCGGCTCACAGGAGGTGAGGAGGGCGGCGGCCAGCGACATCATGCCAATGATATATGCTTTCTTCATCTTGATGGATTCGTTTTGGATTGTCTGTTAAATGTGATGCTGCAGAGGGGATGGGTCTCAGATAGCCGACCCGCCGGGATAGCCGGGGTTCTGGCCGAGGGTCGAGACAAACTGGCCGGGGATAGCCATCAGGTTGCGGTATTCGGGGATAGTGGCGCCCTCGTTGGTGCCGCCCTTCCAGCTCCAGATATAGGTGCTGCCCGCAAACTTGCCGAAGCGGATGAGGTCCGAACGGCGGTGGCCCTCCCAGTAGAGCTCGCAGAGGCGCTCCTTGAGGACATCGTCGAGGGTGTACGAGCCCACGCCGCCGAGGCCTGCGCGGATGCGCACGTCGTTGAAGTACTTGAGGCCGTCAAATCCGGTGGCGCCGTGCTTGGCACACTCGGCCAGCATCAGGTAGGTGTCGGCCAGGCGGAAGAGGGGATAGTCTGTAGAGTTGAAGATATTGACAGACCCTGCGGTGCCGGAGGTGTTGAGATAGTCCTGCTCGGTGGTGTAGACATACTTGACACACATATATCCGTCGCCGTCCTTGGTCCACGAGCCGAGCTCCTTGATCTCCTCCTTGAGGTCGCCCTCGTAGATGAGACGGCGCTTGTCTGTGGACGAGAGAGCCTTGGAGAGCTCGGTGCGGACGCGTGCGCCGCCCCATCCGCCTGCGCCGCAGCCGGTGAATCCGAGGTCAACCTCTGCATTGTAGCATCCGCCCGAGAGATAGGTGGTGCCGCCGTATGTGGTGAGGGTCGAGGCGTCCTGGGGCACGGCCCAGAGTATCTCGCCGTTGCCCACATACTTGTCGTTGGTGGCACAGAAGAGATACTTGTACTCGGGGGCCAGCCTATTGATGGTCTTGGTGATTTCGAGACACTGGTCTGCGGCCTTCTGCCACATGGCCTCGCCCGTGTAGACCTCGGCGTTGAGATACATCTTGGCCAGGAGCATATGTCCGGCCTCGCGCGAGATGCGGCCATAGCGCTGCTGTGCCGCAGGGGTCAGCTGAGGCACGGCGTCCTCGAGGTCGGCCACGACGGCGTCGAAGAGCTGCTTGCGGTTGTAGGTGGGAGGTATGGCGCCAACCACGGAGTGTTCGTCGGTCCAGGGGCCGCGTCCGTAGATGTCTATCATGTGGTAGTACGAGAGGTCGCGGAGCACACGGGCCTCGGCCTTCATCACAGCCTTGCCGTCGAGCCCGTCCTCGGGGATGAGAGCGCCGGCCTTGTCGATGGTGCGGAGAAACTCGTTGCAGAGAGCTATCTGATAGTTGAAGCGGCAGAAGCACTCGTAGAGCCAGTGGTTGTCAGAGCTCCAGGTAGAGAAGTCGAGCTCGTCGATGCCGGGGTCGTTCCAGTTGGAGCCGATGATGGCCTCGTCTGTGCAGAGCTCCTGGAGATTCCAGAGCTGGCGGGTGTAGACGCCCTTGCCGCCGTCGTCGAGGGCCAGGCCGCCCTCGAGCACGAGGCCGCCGTAGGCGCGGGCCAGGAGGTCGTAATACTCCTCGGCAGTGGTGAGCTCAGTCTTCTGATCGGGGTCCTCGGGCTTCACATTGAGGTCGTCCACGCACGAGGAGAGACCCATTGTGAGGGCGACGGAGCCGAGTATGATGTATTTGGTGAAATTCATATTCGTAAGTTTTCCTGTATGGATTGTATAATCTGTGGATGTGTCAGAATGTAGCCACGAGGCCGAGAGTGAAGGTCACGGGCTTGGGATAGATGTCGCGGTCGATGCCGGAGAACACCTCGGGATCGAGGCCCTTGTACTTGGTGATGACGAAGGGGTTCTGGACGGCGCCGTAGAGACGGAGGCGCAGGGCGTTGTCTATGAGGTTGCTCCAGGTGTAGCCGAGCGAGATGTTGTCGCAACGGAGGAACGAGGCGTTCTGCACGAAGTAGTCGCTCTTGAGGTTGGTGTTGTCCTCGTTCTCGAACAGATAGGTGTCTGCCAGCAGGTTGGACAGAGGCAGGGCCGAGTTGGCCGATTTGAAGACACGTCCGGCCTGGGTGCCGTTGTACATATAGTTGCCGATGTTGGCGCGGAGCACGATGCCGAAGTCCCAGTTGCGCCAGTTGATGGTGTTATTCCAGGTGAAGGTCACCTTGGGCGAGCGCGAGTGGTAGAGATACTTGTCTGCCTCGGTGATCTGGCCGTCGCCGTCGCGGTCTACGAACACGCCCTCGAGCGGGTCGCCGTTCTCGTCATAGACCTGCTCGTAGACATAGAACGAGAAGGCGGGATAGCCTACCTCATGCTTCTGTATCATGCCTGCGGTGCCGATATAGCCGTCCTGGGTGTCGGAGCCGTCGGCCAGGCGGGTTATCTTGTTCTTGTTCCAGCCGAGGTTGAGGACAGAGGTCCAGGTGAAGTCTTTCTTGACTATGGGGCGGGCGGTGAGGGTGAACTCGATGCCGGTGTTCTCGAGGTCGCCGAGGTTGATGTTGCCCTTGTTGGTGAGATTGGAGCCTGCGGGATAGTTGGCGAAGGTCAGGAGGTCCTTGGTCTTGCGCTTGTAGAAGTCGAAGCTGCCGAGGATGCGGTTGTTGAGAAATCCGAAGTCGAGGCCGACGTTCCAGGTGTGTGTCTCCTCCCACTTGAGGTCAGCGTTGTAGGCGCCGGGAGTGAGGGGGAAGTTTGAGCCCGAGCCGGTGATGCCGGGATACACGCCGGAGATGTCGGTGGAGCCGTTGTAGATAGGCAGGTAGGGGAAGAGGTCGTCGCCGAGGTCCTGCTGGCCGGTGATGCCATAGTCGGCGCGGAGCTTAAGCTCGTTGAGGACACCGCGGGTGTTCTCCATGAACTTCTCCTCGAGTATCTTCCAGCCGAGGGCGACGGCGGGGAATGTGCCCCAGCGGTGGTCCTTGGAGAATCGGCTGGTGCCGTCGCGGCGGACGGTGACGGTCAGCAGATAGCGGTTGAGGAAGGCGAGGTCGGCGCGGCCGAAGAACGACACCAGCTGGTGGGGCAGGATGTCGCGGGTTGTGGGATAGGCCTGCACGCCGAGATACTTCTCGTTATCGGGGTCGCCCACCTCATATACGGCGTTGTATTCGCGCTTCTTGTTGTGGAACTTCTGCCAGGAATAGCCGGCGGTGAGGTTAACCGAAGAGTTGATGGACTCGATCTCCTTCATGTAGTTGAGATAGAAGTCGAGCAGGAGGTTGACGCGGGTCTGGAATTCATACTTGCGCGAGACACCGCCGTCGCGTATCACCTTGGGATTGCCGGCATCGTCGAGGACGGTGTAGCCGCCGGTCCAGGCGTCGGGCGTGAAGCTGTGGGTCCAGCTGGTGTTCTCGCCGTGCTGATAGTCATATCCGAGGTTGAGGTTGGCGCGGAGGTCGGTGAGGAAGGGCATCTTGAGGTCGAGCTGGAGATTGCCGACGCTCTGATAGGCGGTGCCCTTTGAGGTTTTGCCCTCTACGAGAGAGATGGGGTTGATGGGAGCGGTGGTCGAGTTGATTTCGGTGCCCTTGGTGTCGGGGCCCGTCACGTGGCCGCTGCCGTCATACGATGTCCAGTAGCCGAAGGCGGGAGTGCCGTTCTCGAAGTCGCGGATAGGGATGGTGGGGTTCATCGAGGCTCCGCCGGCCATGGCGTTGCCGCCATACTGGTTGCGGAGATATGCGCCCTTGACGTTGGCGTTGACAGAGAGCAGGTCGTGGAAGAACTTGGGCGAGAGGTTGATGGAGCCTGTCAGGCGGTCCATGCCGGTCTTGATGAGGATACCGTTGTTGTCGGTATAGGCCAGGGCCACGCGGTAGGGGAGCACGCCGGCTGTGCCGCCGACGCTCAGAGAGTAGTCTGTCGAGAGCGTGGTGCGGGTGGCCGCCTTCTGCCAGTCGGTGTTGTGAGAGCCGAGGGCCGAGGCCTGGTTGGAGTCCTCGCCATACTCGTTCTTGATGAAGGCGCGGAACTCGTCGGCCGACATCATGTTGAGATACTTGCGGGGAGTGTTGATATAGGCGTTGACGGTGAAGTTGACCTGGGGACGCCCCTTCTTGCCGCTCTTGGTGGTGATGATGATGACGCCGTTCGACGCGCGCGAGCCGTAGATGGCCGTTGCCGACGCGCCCTTGAGGATGGTCATCGACTCGACATTCTCAGGCGACACGAGCGCCAGGGGATTGGACGAGCCCACGACACCCTTGGTGTCCATGGGGACGCCGTCGATGACGATGAGGGGGTCGTTTGAGGCGGCCAGCGATGCGCCGCCGCGTATCTGGATATTGCCGCCCTCAGAGGGGTTGCCCGAGGTGGTGACCACAACGCCGGGGCTGGCGCCTACGAGGAGGTCCTGGGCCGAGGTGGCAAGGCCGGCCTCGATTTCAGAGGGCTTGACAGTGGCGACGGCGCCCGTGGCGTCGCTCTTCTTGACAGTGCCGTAGCCGATGGCCACGACCTCGCCGAGCACCACTGAGTTTTCTTTCATTTTCACATCTATGCGGGTGCGGCCGCCCACGGCAATCTCCTGGGTGTCATAGCCCACATAGGAGAAGACAAGGGTAGCGTCGGGAGCGACCGAGAGCGAATACTCGCCGTCAAAGTTTGTGGCGACACCCGAAGTCTCGCCCTTCACTATAACAGAGGCGCCTATCAAAGGCTCGCCGGTCTCGTCTATCACAGTGCCTGAGACCGTGATTTTCTGCGCTAAAGCCGGGAAGGCAAGGAAAAGCGTCAGCAGAGCCGCCGCAAAGACCTTCCTACTCATTTGAAAACAAATGTTCTTCATGCAAGAGTTCTTTTTTTTGGAGTGTAAGTATGTATTTGTTTATTATCTCTACTATTTTGTCTCAAAAGACCTTAGCGTATGCGCCGCGAAGCGCGGCGGCTGTCGGCGACGGGCCAAAGCGGCAAGAGCGCAGAGGACGTCATACAGTCCGTATAGAGAGAGGGGGGAAGACTGCCGTTTGCGGCAGAGTTCTCAGCGTTGAGGTCAAGCACGGCCATGAGTCTAAAGCATGATGCGTCAGCGGAGTGGAGCGAGGCGGAAAGAACGGGCTGTCAGCGGATAGTCTCGGCGATAGACGGGGGCGTCAGTCAAAAAGCCCTCGCCGCCGTGATACGGGGAAGAGGTGCGGATGGTTGCTGTCTTGCAGATTGCGTCTGGCTTGAAAAAACTGCTCTGAGAATTACGGATTGGAAAGTATGATAACTCTATGTTCTATACACTTTTTCCCGTCAAAATTACCCTCTGATAGGCTTTTTGATGGAAATAGTCTTAATGTAGCCTTAAAAGCCTCGGCACAGCCTGCTCTTTTAAGGATGCACAAAGGTAAGACAAGATTTCAGTTAAAGCAAGAAAAAAACTCAGAAAAATCCCGAATATGCTGTAAAACATATTTTTCACCTACTCCCCATGGCGTCCGACGAGGACGCCGATTTACCAGTAACCACGTACGCCGGAGCCATAGCGGAGGCGTGTGCGGAAAGGCACTGAAACTCCCCATGGCGTCCGACGAGGACGCCGGTTTACCAGTAACCGCGTACGCCGGAGCCATAGCGGAGGCGTGCGCGGAAAGGCACTGAAACTCCCCATGGCGCCCGACGAGGACGCCGATTTACCAGTAACCGCGTACGCCGGAGCCATAGCGGAGGCGTGCAGGGAAAGGCACTGAAACTCCACATGGCGTCCGACGAGGACGCCGATTTACCAGTAACCACGTACGCCGGAGCCATAGCGGAGGCGTGCGCGGAAAGGCACTGAAACTCCCCGTGGCGTCCGACGAGGACGCCGATTTACCAGTAACC
>JAIDJD010000265.1 GCA_029052375.1 Duncaniella sp.
GATGCCGTGTTTATCCTTCTCGGCATTTGGGCCACCCGTTCGAAGCGCGACATATTTGTCACTGTCAGCTTCTTTGCCGTCGTTCTTGTCTCCAAGTATATCAACCATCAGTCTCTCTTCGTGATGGTCAACGGATGCCGCTATTACATCGGCCTCCTGATGTGCGCGCCTGTCATCCGTTATCTGTTGCGGTCCAAGTATGCCGAAGACTTCACGCGCAGGATGGACTCGCTCTGCTGGAAGTTTCTTTATCTCCAGGCGTTCTGCATCACATGGCAGTTTCTGCGCTATGGAGCCAACGACTATGGCGGCGGTTCGTTTGGTTGGGGTGGTTCTGGTCAGGTTTCTACCCTTATCTATATAATTTCGTTCTATCTTCTCTCTAAGCGGTGGGATTTTTCCAAGAAATGGATGACAAATTTCAGGGAAAATAAGGCTAATTTCATACTGCTCTATCCTACATTTCTCAATGAGACTAAGATAAGTTTCATTTTTCTGATGATTTACTTCATGTTGCTTTATCCGATAGACAAGAAGTATATCTTAAGGGCTCTGGCTGTATTCCCGCTGGTTCTTGTTATGATGTTCGGTGCTTTCTACGTGTATCTTTCTGCTACAGAACAGGAGGGTGACTCTGTCTTGAACAAAGAATTCTTAGATATATATTTGTTTGGAGGAGAAGACCCTCAGGAACTCATAGACCTCGCCATACTCTATCAGGAAGAGCAGTATAGCGAGGACAATCTGTGGGTTTTGGATCTGCCTCGTTTCACCAAGATTTTTGCGGCTTATGATGTCCTTGAAGATATGAGAGGCGGATTGGACTTCGGTGTAGGTGTCGGACAGTTCAAGGGAGGCACATATGTCTCCGAGAGCAAGTTTGCCTCCAGGTATGGCTGGCTTATGGGTGGCACCAAACCGACTATGCTGATAATACTGCTTGACCTTGGGCTGGCAGGTGTGGTCTGGATTATAGTCAACCTTGCCACTGTTCTCTTTACGCGCAACCGCTCGCCGTTTGCTATCCAGCTAAGGCTCTATCTTTTTGCCATCTGGTCTCTGATTATGGTCTATGACCAACAGCTCACCGTGCTCATCTCTGTATGGTTTATGTTCTATATAGCAATGTCGGGCCTTCAGCCTGAACTCAAGGAACAGAGGCAAAAGACCCGACACAGAGGGCTGATGAGGCTCGAGGCGTCAGAAGGTAACGCCTATTGACACTGTGGCCCGGTGCAGGTTGTGTATCAGTGTCTCGGCCTTGTTGCCATGGAAGCTCATGGCGTTGTATGTGTATGAGAGGCTCAGGTATGAGTTGAATTTCTGACCTCCGGCAAGCTGGATGCCTATGCCGGGCTGGAGGTAGAGGCTTGCCTTGTCCTTGATGCCGGGCACCTGATTGTAGGCAATGCCCGCGCGGAAATCGCCGAACAGGAGGCGCCTGCGGGGCTGGAACGAGGTCTGGACAACGGCGTAGATGGGGAACGAACGGCACGAATTGCTCATCATCGCATCGATGCCCACGCCAAGTCCGGCGATTCTGAACCACTGATTCTGATAGCCGAAGCAGGCATGAAGGTTGAGCGACGACATATCGTCGCCACCCATATCTATGCCGGTAGCGATGTTTGCACCCCAGGCTATCCCTCCCGCCGGCGCGGGGGTCTCTGTCCCGGTCGCATTGGCCGCCGATGCCGCGAGGGTCATCGCCGCGGCCGCCAACATGGTCTTTAATGCTCTCTTCATCCCGGAGTCAGCCATTTGGAAGTGTCAGTTTGAGAGACGCCCAGTTGTCGAGCACGGTGTGGTCTGCATAGCGGAGTCCGAGGGGTTC
>JAIDJD010000266.1 GCA_029052375.1 Duncaniella sp.
ACCACTGAGATTTACACTCTTATGAGCGTCGGCAGCGTCAGATGTGTATTAGAGACTGTGTCCAGGGGGCCGACGAGTCGAAGAATGGATTGTAGCCCTTGCGGTCGGCCAGGGTGAGGTTGTCAAATCCGTCTGTCGTAGTGTTCTCGGCCACGAGATTTGTGTACGATGTCTGGAGGTTTTGGGTCAGCCGGCCGCCGTAGGTGCGGTCGAACGAGGCCTGGCGCGAATAGCTGACGCCCCAGTTGAAGAATGGCATCACCTCTGAGTTGAGGGCTATGGCTCCGGCATAGCCGAAGTTGTTGCAGGCAAACCGTGTCTGGCTCTGCTTGTTGACGAATCCGTCCGCGGCCGACTTGGCCGACAGCATATCGAGGTCTAACGACAGTGCTATCTCGCTGCTGCGGTAGATGCCGAGGCCGGCGGGGTTCTGGTTGAAAGACGAGATGTCGCCTCCGAGAGCGGTGAAGGCTCCGGCCATCGACATATAGCGGGCGGTGCCCCTCAGGTCTGACTGCGATATTGACATACCGTCGACAGCCGTCTGAGCCATCGCACAGGCGGGGATGGCGGCGAGCACTGAGGCCAAAATGATTTTGTTCATAGCTGAGAATCTGCTTGTGGATAGTTGATGTAGAGAGGATGAGAGCGCAGAGGGATGGCGCGGAGATTCAGGCGGTCCCTCCTTATTTTTCTTTATAAGTTGTTAACAACCGGCCCGCCCTTAGTGTTCAACAGTCTGCTGTCGAACAACCTCTAAGGTCGGGCCGGGAGAGAACTGTCTGGTCAGTGACGGCCTCTGCCGCCGCCGCTTGAGCGGGCTCCGCCGCTCGATCGGCCGCCGCTGTATCCGCTGCCCGAGCCCCACGAGCCGCTCGAGCGCGAGGGCGACGAGGGAGTGCTGTAGCCGCTCGAGCGTCCGCCGTTGGTGGGCGCGGGGCGCGAGTAGCCGCCGTTGTGGTTGGAGCCTCCGTTGGCGGGACGCGAGTAGCCTCCGTTGCCCGAGGGCCGCCCGCTGTTGCCAGAGCCTATGCCGGGGCGTCCGCTGCCCGACGATGGCCGGTGTGTGCCGGCGTTGCTTCCTGAGCCGGGACGGTAGTATCCTCCGGCGCCCTGGTGGCGGTTGGCTACGGTGTTGCCCGAGCCGAGGCCGGGACGTCCGCCGACGCCTGTGGGGCCTGTCGGTCCGTTGGGGTGGCGTCCGGGAC
>JAIDJD010000267.1 GCA_029052375.1 Duncaniella sp.
TATGATCCAGAGGGCGCGTGTCAGCTTGATGATCGTGGCCAGCTGGAGCGCTTCGGGGCCTTCGGCGTCGCCGGCGCCTACCACCGACGAGGTGTCGTGGATGGCGATGGCGGCCCATGTGCCGAACTGGGCCTGAGACATTTCGAAGAAGTGTCCGATGGGCGGGAATATGAAGAGGGCTATGGCGTTGAGCACGAAGATTACGCCCAGCGAGACGGCCATCTCGTTGTCGTTGGCCTTGACCACGGGGCCTACGGCCGCTATGGCCGAGCCTCCGCATATGGCTGTGCCGGAGGATATGAGATATGAGGTCTTCCTGCCTATGGCGAGCCACCATCCGAGCAGGACGCCTATGACCATGACCCCGACAACGGAAACTATGGTGAAGAGCATCCCCTCGCTGCCGCTCTTGAGAGACTCTATCAGGTTCATGCCGAAGCCGAGGCCGACAACCGACGCCTGCAGCAAGTATTTGGATGTCTTCTTGTTGAAGCCCGGGTATGGACATTCAAAGAACATGGCGAAGAACAGCCCGAGGAAGAGGGCCATGGCTGGAGACACGCCTGTGCCGGGAAAAAGAAGGTCTATGGGGAGCACTACCATCACAGACAACACGATATACATAATCCTTGAGGCCTGCGAATTCTTTGAGATCGGTTTCATATGTTACTTAATGGTGATTGTGGCAGAGATTGTGTTCAAGAGATTGTGTTCATGGGTGGTCATTGACGGCTTCCGTTCCAGATGCGCCATGCGCCCTCGGCCTGCCGCAGGAGCATTTCGTATCCGTTCTTGACCCTGGCTCCGCGCTCGGCACACTGTCTGAGAAATCTGGTCTCTTCGGGGTTGTAGATGAGGTCGAAGCAGAGGTGGGCTGGGGTGACGAGGCTGTAGGGTATGTCGGGACACGCGTCGATGTCGGGATAGGTGCCCACGGGGGTGGCGTTGACAATCACCTGATGGTCTGCCATGACCTCGGGGGTGAGGTCGGCATAGGTGATGACGCCCTCTCCGGGACGGCGCGAGACCTTTGTATACTCGAGGCCGAGGCTCCTGAGGCCGCAGGCCACGGCGTTTGAGGCTCCGCCGGTGCCGAGTATCAGCGCTTTCCTGCACCCGGGTGTGAGCAGGGGGCGGATAGACTCGCGGAATCCTTCGAGGTCTGAGTTGTAGCCGGCGAGATAGACGGGGCCGTCAGGGCCTTCGGGGCGGTCGAAGCGTATGACGTTGACCGCTCCCACCTCGCGTGCCTCGGGGTCGAGCGAGGTGAGGTAGGGCATCACCTGCTGTTTGTATGGTATGGTGACGTTGAGGCCTGCAAGGTCGGGGGTTTCAGCCACAAGTTCCATCAGGTCGCCGATGTCCTGAAGCTCGAATTTGACATATTCGGCGTCGATGCCTTCGGCGGCAAACTTGTCGTTGAAATCC
>JAIDJD010000268.1 GCA_029052375.1 Duncaniella sp.
GTGCGCAGCTTGTTGTGGCTCAGAGTGGCCAGAATTTCGTTGATGAGATCCACTTTGGAATTGAGAATTGAATATTGAAAATGGAGAATGGAGAATGGGAAATTGAGAATGGATAATGGAGAATTCTAAATCATTAATTCTAAATTCTAAATTCTCAATTCTAAATTATCCTGCCGTCGGCTATGCGGATTATGCGGTTGGTCTGCTCGCCCACGCCGGGGTCGTGGGTCACTATCACTATGGTGCGTCCCTCGGCATTGAGGTCGCGGAACACCTGCATCACCTCGCGCGAGGTCTTGGAGTCGAGTGCGCCCGTAGGCTCGTCGGCAAGGATAATGGAGGGGTTGGTGATGAGGGCACGTGCTATGGCCACGCGCTGTTTCTGGCCTCCTGAAAGCTCGGCGGGCAGGTGGGTGGCGCGGTCGGCCATGCCCATGCGCTCGAGCTGTTCCATGGCCATGGCGTTGCGCTTGCGCCGCGAGATGCCGCGGTAGAAGAGCGGCAGGGCCACATTCTCCATGGCGTTCTTGTAGCCTATGAGGTTGAAAGACTGAAAGACGAAGCCTATGAGGTAGTTGCGCAGGTCTGCGGCCTTGTTTTCGGTGAGGTTCCTGATGAGGGTGCCGTCGAGATAATACTCGCCGGTGTCGTAGTTGTCGAGGATGCCGAGGATGTTGAGCAGGGTGGACTTGCCCGAACCCGAGGCGCCCATGATAGAGACCAGCTCGCCCTTGTCTATGGTGAGGTTGATATCCTTGAGCACGTGCAGGGGCACCGCGCCGGGATATGACTTATTGATATTCCTGAGGTCTATTATCATGGGGTGGCTATGGTATGATGTATAATGAAGTTACTGTACAATATGACGCTAAGCCATCCAAAAAGTGACATCAGGGCGCGAGTTTTTTTTGCATCAGGCGCGCCATGCCCCACAGAGGCGTGTTCATGAGCCTCCAGCGGAGCATCACCGAGAAGTCGGGGCGGAAGCTCCACTCGCCGAGCATCTCGCGTATGGCAGGACGCAGCGAACCGTCGCCCGACAGGAAGGCCTGGGCTATGCAAAATCTTGATTTGCAGGCATAGAAATGTGACAGTGTCTGTTCGGGGACACCGTAGTGGCGGGCGAGGACGGCGGTGCAGTGCATGGACTTGAGATAGAACGAGGCGAGCTTGGCCGCGTCGCGCGTGTTGCTCACGGATTCTTCCTCGACGGCATAGGCCAGCGTGGGCTCTCGCATCCATACAGCGTCGCCGCGCGAGGCGAGCGCGGCCAGGACCGGGACATCCTCGCATCCGAAGGCCTTGTTTCGGACCATCGAGGGATTCTCGCGATAGGCCTCCATGAGCGCCTCGCGGCGGTAGAGCGAGGCCGAGAGGTTGTAGGGCAGTGTGTCTATGTGGGCGAGGCAGAGCGGCAGGAGGTCTCGCCCCCTGACCAGGGGCGGCATATTGAAGACGGTGGCGGGATGGTCCGAGCCGCGCTGTCCGCCGCAGGCGGGGTCGCCTATGGTCCAGTCTGACGCGGCCACAACGGCCGAGGGATTGGCGCGGAGCAGGGCCACGAGCCTTTCCAGCTTGTGGGGCGAGGACCATCGGTCGTCTCCGGCACAGTCTGTCACAAACTCTCCGCGACACTCGAGCAGGGTGTCGAAATAGTTGTCTACCAATCCCTTGTTGGGCGCCTCAGGCATCAGGCGCACTATCTCGGGATAGCGGCGGGCATAGTCGAGACAGACCTGGCGCGTGGCGTCGCCCGAGCCGTCCTCCCCTATCACAATCTCGAACGGGAAAGAGGCCTGCTGTGCAAGCACAGACTCGATGGCCTTGCCGACGGTGTCGGCCTGGCGGTAGGTGATGATGATGACTGAGACCAATGGGTTCATGGCGCGGTTTGGTGTGTGGCGGTAGGGAGGGGGGATGTGGTTATGAAAATCAAAGCCGCTCCGGCTTGGGGTCGGAGCGGCTTATCGGATTATTCTGTCGGTATGCCGCCCTCAGGGGGCAGCATCAATTGCCTTTTTCGGACAATCAGCCGTTGTACTTCTTCATTACGGCGATGAGGTCGAGCACCTTGTTGGAGTAGCCGATCTCGTTGTCGTACCAGGACACAACCTTAACGAAGGTGGGGGTCAGCTGGATACCTGCCTTGGCGTCGAAGATAGAGGTGCGGGTGTCGCCGAGGAAGTCGCTCGATACGACTGCGTCCTCAGTGTAGCCGAGGATGCCCTTGAGCTCGCCCTCGGAGGCCTCCTTCATGGCGGCGCAGATCTCCTCGTAGGTAGCGGGCTTGGCGAGGTTGACGGTGAGGTCAACTACAGAGACGTCGAGGGTGGGGACACGCATCGACATACCGGTGAGCTTGCCGTTGAGCTCGGGGATCACCTTGCCTACAGCCTTGGCGGCGCCGGTGCTGGAGGGGATGATGTTGCCGGAAGCGGCACGGCCGCCGCGCCAGTCCTTCATGGAGGGACCGTCAACGGTCTTCTGGGTAGCGGTGGTGGAGTGTACGGTGGTCATGAGGCCGTCGAGGATGCCGAACTTGTCGTGGAGCACCTTGGCGATGGGGGCAAGACAGTTGGTGGTGCAGGAAGCGTTGGAAACGAACTTCTGACCGGCGTAGGTCTGGTCGTTGACACCGCATACGAACATGGGGGTAGCGTCCTTGGAGGGAGCGGACATCACTACATACTTGGCACCGGCCTCGATGTGGGCCTGAGCCTTCTCCTCGGTGAGGAAGAGACCTGTGGACTCAACCACGTACTCGGCACCTACCTCGCCCCAGGCGATCTCTGCGGGGTTCTTGCAGGCGGTAACGCGGATAGCCTTGCCGTTGACGATGAGGAGGCTCTTCTCGAGGTCGTAGTCGACGGTGCCGTCGAACTGGCCGTGCATGGTGTCGTACTTGAGCATATATGCCATGTAGTCCACGGGGAGAAGGTCGTTGATAGCAACTACCTCGATGTCGTCGCGCTTGGTGGAAGCACGGAATACGAACCGGCCGATGCGGCCAAATCCATTGATACCTATTTTAGTCATGTCTAATAGAAAATGATTATTTGGGTTGATGTTTTGCTCTTGACTTGTGTCGTGCTGAAAAGCCTATTGGAAGTCCCAGCTCGGACCGGCGGGGCTCCGCTCGCTTTTGGACGCACAAAATTACTAAACTTTTTTCAATCTAAAATACTTTTATACTGAAAAAAGTTGGCCTTTGGTGCCAGACTTTGGAATTTTTTACCACAGCCAAACATTTTTTGGGCCAAAGCGGTTTATTCTAAAAAATTATGTTTAACTTTGTCCCAAATTTTCTGATAAAAAACTCTTTGGGACTTCACCTCTCAATCCCCACCGTTCCCCTTATGGCTTTACTAAAAGAATTCAAGGAATTTGCAATGCGCGGCAATGTCATCGACATGGCCGTCGGCGTTGTCATCGGCGCCGCTTTCGGCAAAATAGTATCGTCGCTCGTCGACGACATCATCATGCCCCTCGTGGGCGTGGCCACCGGCGGCATGAACTTTACAGACTACAAGTTCGTAATACAGAAAGTTGTGGTGGACGGCGCCACACAACAGGTGGTAACCCCCGAAGTGAGCCTCAACTGGGGCTCGTGGGTCCAGACTGTCGTAGACTTCCTCATCATAGCCTTCTGCATCTTTGTCGC
>JAIDJD010000269.1 GCA_029052375.1 Duncaniella sp.
CACGTGGTTGTCTGGCTCGTGGTGGCGGAGTATGGCCCTGTCGGCGCCTACGCCGCGTATGGGGGACGAATTGACGGTAGGGATGTCTTTGGTGAGGCGGTCTATGAGGCCGAACTCGCCGAGCTGTGAGATTTCCATATCTTGCTTATGGTGTTGGTTGTGGCTGTTATAATCTCCGGGCTCTGCCTCCGGCACCTCTCGGCGAGGGCCGGGACAAAGCCCGGGATTCTTTGATGCAGCAGGTTGGACAGCAGGGGTCAGAGCTTGACGCGAGCCACAAGTTCCTCCATTATGGTGAGGCATTTGGGCTGGGCTATGACGGCCGCCTGCTGGACCTCTTCGTGGGTGGGCACCTGGGTGACGTCCTTGCCGCCGAGGTCGGTGATGACAGAGATGCCGTAGACGCGCATTCCGGCATGGTTGGCCACGATGACTTCGGGCACTGTGGACATACCCACGCAGTCGCCGCCGATGATGCGATAGTACTCATACTCGGCGGGGGTCTCGAAGGTGGGTCCGGTGACGCCCACATAGACGCCGTGCATCAGGCGGATGCCCTTCTCTTCGGCTATGGCGTCTGCCATGGCCATCAGCTCGCGGTCGTAGGCATAGGTCATGGCGGGGAACCGGGTGCCGAGCTCGTTGTAGTTGCGTCCGCGCAGGGGATGCTCGGGGAAGAGGTTGATGTGGTCGGTGATGGTCATCACCTCGCCCACGGCAAACTCCTTGTTCATGCCTCCAGAGGCGTTGGACACGAAGAGAATCTCGACGCCGAGAGCCTTGAAGACACGCACGGGGAAGGTGACGGTCTTCATGTCATAGCCCTCGTAGTAGTGGAACCGGCCCTGCATGGCTATGACGGGCTTGCCGCCGAGGATGCCGAAGATGAGGTTGCCGCTGTGGCCCTCTACGGTAGAGACGGGAAAGTTGGGTATCTCGGAGTAGGGGATGAAGACCTTGTTCTCGATGCTGTCTACGAGGGGGCCGAGGCCTGTGCCGAGGATGATGGCTATACGGGGCATTTCGCCTCCGACACGCTGGCGGAGGTATTCTGCGGTCTGGTTGATTTTTTCGAGCATGGGTATCAGGGGATTGATGATTGTTGGGTAAGCGTAGATAGTGCAGTGCCTCTTATTTGAACAAGTGGGCGTTGCAGAAAGTTTTCTCGACACACTGCGAGAATTCGCCGTCGCCCCGCTCGATGAAGTCCACCTGTATGGGCAGGTAGTAGAGCAGAGGCTTGAG
>JAIDJD010000027.1 GCA_029052375.1 Duncaniella sp.
TCCAGCCGGCGGTCCATGTGGGACGCTTGTTGCAGAGGATCCCTAGGTCGTCATCGTCCATGATATAGTTGCCGTCCACGTCGTGGGGGCGCACCATGCCGGGCTGGAAGTTGTAGCCGTTCTTGTTCCACTTTTCTATCTCTGCGAGGTCTTCGGGGGTGTCCTGCCAGAGGCCGTCCACTGCATAGTCGTAGTGTACGCCGAGGCTCTCGCCGATAAACCACTTGTTGCCCTTCATGTCGTTCTTGCCGTTGGCCAGCTCGTCGATGCGGTCTTTCTGCCAGCCCATGTTGAACGATGAGGTCCAGGAGAAGTCGCGGGTCTCGACGGGGATGGCGTTGAGGGTAAACTCGACACCCTTGTTGGAGGTCTTGCCGACGTTGGCGGTGGTGGAGGCATAGCCGGTGACGGTGGGCACGGTCATGTCCATGAGCAGGTCGGAGGTCTTGGAGAAGTAGACCTCGAGGCTGCCGCTGATGCGGTTGTTGAGGAATCCGTAGTCGACGCCGACGTTCCACTGTGTGGTCTTCTCCCAGCCTACGGTGGTGTTGGCCATCACGAGGACATCCTTGACGTTGGCGGGCTCGTTCATGGTGTAGGCCTTCTCGATGCCGTCAGCTGTGGGGACGTAGACAGACTGGATCTTGCCGAGGGTTGCATAGGGCGAGATGGCAGAGTTGCCGGTGGTACCTACGCCTGCGCGGAGCTTGAGGTTGGAGAGCCACTGAACGTCGCGGAGGAAGGCTTCCTGCTGGATGCGCCAGCCGAGAGATACAGAGGGGAAGAAGGCCCACTTGCGGCCCTCGGAGAGCTGGGAAGCACCGTCCCAGCGGGCAGATGCGGTGATGAGGTAGCGGTTGTCATAGCCGTAGTTGACACGGACCATGTAAGACTCGAGCTGGCGCTCGTTGAGGCCGGTGGACATGGAGGCGCCGTTGGCGGTGTCGGTGATGAGCACAGAGCCCATGGCGTTCCAGCGATACATATCCTGCTCCATGTTGGAGGCGGCCATGTTGGCGGTCTCATAGTTCCACTTTGAGGCGGTCTGGAGAAGGGTGACACCTACGTCGTGCTTCTTGTTGAAGGTGTTGTTGTAGGTGATCATGTTGTCGAGAGTCCACGAGAAGTCGCGGCGAGACTCCCACTTGGCGGAGTTGTTGGCGCTCTTGGACCAGTTGTAGGCAGACTGGTCGTCGATGTAGTCGCCCTTGCGGTACTGGCGGTAGTCAGGGCCGAAGGAGATGCGGTAGTTGAGGCCCTTGAGGGGAGCCCAGATCTCGCCGAGCTTGAGGGTGGCCGAGAATGAGCCGAGGAAGCGCCATGTCTCGCGGTTGGAGATGTTGTGCTTCCACTCCTCTATGGGGTTGTAGCACTGGTTGTCGCCGCCGGGATACTTGATGCGGTTGCCGTCGGCGTCGTAGGGGAGAGCCCAGCGGTAAGACTTCTTGTAGAGCTCGTAGAGGCCGTCGGCCTTGTTGGTGCTCGAGGGAGCGAACGCTCCGGACATACCGTAGTCCTGCTCTTCGCGCGAGGCGTTGATGTTCATGTTGATTTCCATCCACTTGACGGGAGTGATGTTCATGCCGAGGCGAGCGGTGTAGCGGTTGTATTCCTGGCCGCGCTGTGTGCCGCTGTTGTTGAGGAAGCCGAACGAGCCAAAGGCGCTGAGCTTGTCTGTGCCGCCGGAGGCGCTGACGGTGTGCTCGTTGACGACGCCAGTGCGGAGGGCCTGGCCTGTCCAGTCATAGTCGGTGACGCCTGCGGGGTTCCATGTGCCGCCTGCCCATCCGTTCATCACGTTGGCATAGGCAGTAGCGTCGTCGATGATGCCGAAGATTGCATCGTCGCTCTCCTTGGTGGGGTTGCGGGGGTCGGCATACTTGGTGGGGTCAGAGTTGTAGGCTGCCCAGCGGCGATAATCGATATACTCGGCCGCGCTCATGGAGGGGTTGCGGTCTACAAGGTTCTGGAAGGTGACAGAGCCGGAGTAGTTGAGCGAGAACTGGCCGGGCTTGCCGCTCTTGGTGGTGATGAGGATTACGCCGTTGGCGCCGCGCGAGCCGTAGATGGCTGTGGCAGAGGCGTCCTTGAGGATGTCGACGCTCTCGATATCGCGGGGGTTGAGGGTCTCGATGCCCGAGCCCGACAGCAAGGGCACACCGTCCACTACGTAGAGTGGTGTGTTGCCTGCCTTGAGCGAGCGCTCGCCGCGGATGCGGACTTCGCCGACGGTGCCGGGACGCTCGCTGGTGGTGATGTCGACGCCTGCGGCCTTGCCCTGGAGGGCTTCGAAGGCGTTGGAGACGGGACGGCTCTGGAGTTCCTTGGAGCCTACGTGAGAGAGGGCACCGGTGACGTCGCTCTTCTTCTGTGTGCCGTAACCAACGACTACCACTTCGTCGAGCATCTCAGAGTCGAGAGAGAGTTTGATATTGATGTTGGTGCGGCCCTCAACCTTTACGGTCTGGGTGTTGTAGCCCACGAAGCTCACGACGAGCTCGCCTTTGGAGGGAACGTTCTTGAGAGAGAAGTTGCCGTCAATGTCGGTGGCTACGCCCTGTGATGTGCCTCCGATGAGCACGCTGGCGCCGATGACCGGGTCGTCGTTCTCGTCGACCACATTGCCTGACACGTTCAGGTTCTGGGCCTGTGCGGCGACTCCCAAGGTAAAGACGGCTACCACAAGGAGCAGTCTCCGGAACGCGTCGCCTGCAAGGCTGGCGCTCCATCTTGTTTTCGAGTTTTCCATTCTGGATTGGTGGTTGGT
>JAIDJD010000270.1 GCA_029052375.1 Duncaniella sp.
ATCTCAAGAAGAACCCCAAGAAGTAATTCGTTGATGACAGATATATATTAACCCAGAAAAATCTCAAGACAATGGCAAAAGATGTAGATCTTTCATCATCAGAATGGATTGACCTTATATTCGAAGGCAAGAACAAGGACTTCGGCGCATACCAGCTCCGCAAGGAGTCGGCCCGCCGCCACAACCGCGCGATGCTCGTCATCGTCATCGTCCTCCTCGTCGTAGCCCTTCTCGGCCTCCTCGCCAACACCGTCCTCCAGAGTGCAGACGCACGTCCCGAGGACCAGATAGAGCAGGCCATGATCGACTACACAGCAGATGAGGTGGAGGAAGAACCCGAAGAGGAGGAGAACCAGCGCGTTGAGGAACAGCAGCCCGAAGCTCTTCCCGAGGAGATCCTCAACACCGTTAAGGCCACCGAGCTCCAGATTACCCACGACGAAGAAGTAGTCGAGGAGATCAAGAGCCAGGACGAACTCAAGGAGACCGACACCGCCGTAGGTACCGCCGACTTCGACAAGGGTACCGACGACCTCAACGTTGTCCGCGAGTACAAGGAAGAGGTGATCGTGGAAGAGAAGAAGCCCGAACCCGTCGACGACAACAGAGTATTTGAGGTCGTTGAGCAGAAGCCCCAGTTCCCCGGCGGCGATGCGGCGCTCATGAAGTATCTTGGCGACCACATCCGCTATCCGGCCATGGCCCAGGAGAACAACATCCAGGGCGTAGTCGTGGTTCAGTTCGTTGTCACCAAGACCGGCTCTATCGGCGAGGTCAAGGTGGTACGTCCCCGCGACCCCGACCTCGACAAGGAGGCTGTACGCGTGGTCAAGACCCTTCCCAAATTTGTCCCCGGCAAGATGAACGGTCATGCCGTGAACGTTTGGTACACACTCCCCGTACGATTCAAGCTCCAGGGTATCTGATCCCGAGGCTGAAATCATAATCCCCAACATCAGTCCCCTCCCCGGCCGGTCCGGAGAGGGGACTGTTGTTTCCGGGCGGTCCGGGCAAGTCTGTGCCAGGCGGATTTTGCCGCAGGGACATGGACGCTATTGAATTATCAAATCTCAGGGCCGGAGGCCTGTGTTGACGAGCTCCCGCATTAGCGTTGGTGCCGTGTGATGCCGGTAAATGATACGCGCCTCTCCGAGGCTCACCACACGATGTCGTATATGAGCGGTAGAACCGCAGATGATACGCCCCTCTCTGAGCCTGGGAGAGGTGCGTTTATGCTGGCCGCTGAGTTGCTGTCATGTGGATGATGTTCCGATGGTTGCAGGCATATTAGGCTTTGCGCCAAACACCCCGATGTCTCTGTCGTTGCTTGTGGGGTTGTGCATAAGGGCAGGTCTCCGGCCCTGGGATTTTAGAATAATGCGGTCCGCTCCCCCCCCAGGTG
>JAIDJD010000271.1 GCA_029052375.1 Duncaniella sp.
CCGCCGCGCCTCCTCCCCTCCCCCGCCCGACCGCGGGCCGCGGCGCCCCGGGGGACAAAAAATCCCCGACGGTGTCGGGGAGTATGTCGAGTTTGAGGAGATAGATGCCAAGGCCGCACACGAGTCTCAGGCATCCCGGCCCTCAGACGGCTATCAGCCCCGCGAGCCGCGGGTGTCCGACGCCGAGTGGGAGGATGTCCCCTGAGCGGGGCCCCGCTCCGTCAGGACTTGGGCGTGTGTACCAGTCTGTCTGCCGGCATCCTCACCCAGAGGCTGTCCGGGACGAGGCGCCACAGCGCCACGAGGATGTGCCATCGCCAGTCTACATAGGACACCCTGCCTCCGCGCTTGACGGCCCGGCTCACCTTGCGCGCGGCATAGTCCAGAGGCATTATCATCGGATACCTCCCGCCCGGCTCGAGCAGGGGCGTCCTCACCCATCCGGGCCTTATGTCGGTGAATCTGATTTTCAGCCCCTGCGTGCGGGCCAGCTGGTCGAGAGCCTGGAGATAGACGCTCTGAAACCTCTTGGAGGCCGAATACGAGGCCATGGGGCCTATGCCCTTGGTGCCCGCCACGGAGGTCACGGCCGCTATGCGCCCGCGCCCGCGGTGTTCGTCGCGGAAGTAGCGGAACGCCTCGTCCACCATCTGTGTGAAGCCCCAGACGTTGGTCCTCACCGTGGCCGCGTCCAGAGAGTTGTCCACGCGGGGGTTGGGATAGAGCACCCCGGCCACATGAAAGTACACGTCCATGCCTCCGAGCTTGTCTATCAGCTTTCTCAGGCCCAGGCCGCACTCTGTGCGGGTGACGTCTATGCGGTGCCAGACCACCTGGCCGGGATACCTTGCCGCCAGCGCCTGCAGAGCCTCTTCGTTGCGTCCGGCCACGCCTATCTGAAATCCCTTGTGCGCGAGGCGTTCGGCCACCGCAAGGCCTATGCCCGAGGTGGCGCCCATGATCACTATCTTTTTCTTTTTCATATTGCAAACGGGGGGTGATTACTTAGTTATAACGCGGCCGCCGCTTGGCTTGTTGCAGTAATTTTACTAAATTTGTATCTCCAACCGCAAGATATATCAATTCTCAGCTCCAATCATGGATTTTGACATTCACAGCTCCGGCGCCATGCGCGAAGGCGAGTTTGAAAAAGCTCTCCGCCCATCATACTTCGAGTCCTTCAACGGCCAGGAGAAGATTGTAGAGAATCTCAAGGTCTTTGTCCAGGCCGCCAAGCTCAGGGGCGAGCCTCTGGACCATCTGCTCCTCTTCGGCCCTCCGGGCCTCGGCAAGACCACCCTCGCCGGCATCATAGCCAACGAGCTCGGCGTCAGCTTCAAGGTGACGTCGGGCCCCGTGCTCGACAAGCCGGGCGACCTCGCCGGCATCCTGACGGGCCTGGGAGACCACGACGTCCTCTTCATCGACGAGATACACCGCCTGAGCCGCGTGGTGGAGGAGTATCTCTACTCGGCCATGGAGGACTACCGCATAGACATCATGATAGACAAGGGGCCCGGCGCGCGCTCGGTCCAGCTCTCGCTCTCGCCCTTCACCCTCATAGGCGCCACGACGCGCTCGGGTATGCTGACGGCGCCGATGCGAGCCCGCTTCGGCATCAACTGCCATCTCGAATACTACTCCCACGACGTGCTCGAGCGCATCATACGCCGCTCGGCCGCCCTGCTGCAGGTAGAGATTACCCCCGAGGCGGCCCGCGAGATTGCCCTCCGCTCCCGGGGGACGCCCCGCATAGCCAACTCGCTGCTGCGCCGTGTCCGCGACTTCGCTCAGGTCAAGGGCACCGGCGACATCGACCCCGAGATAGCCCGCTTTGCGCTCGAGGCCCTCAACATAGACCGCTATGGCCTCGACGAGATGGACCACAAGCTGTTGAAGACCATGATACACAAGTTCGGAGGCGGCCCCGTAGGCATCTCTACCATCGCCACAGCCATAGGCGAGGAGCCCGACACCATCGAGGAGGTCTACGAGCCGTTCCTCATCATGGAGGGCTTTCTCAGGCGCACACCCCGCGGCCGCGAGGTCACTCCGCTGGCCTACCAGCATCTCCATCTCAATCCCCCGTTATCAACCTCGTCACTCTTCGAGTAATGGCAGGAATCAAAAGCCTCGTAAAGGACACGGCCATCTATGGCCTCAGCTCCATCATAGGACGTTTTCTCAACTGGTGTCTCGTCCCGCTCTACACCTTCACATTTGCCCAGAGCGAGTATGGCGTGGTGACGTATGTCTACGCCGCCGTGGCCATAGCCATGATAGTGCTCACGTACGGCATGGAGACCGGATTTTTCCGCTTTGCCAACCACGAGAAGGGCTACGACCCCATGGAGGTCTACTCGACGGGCCTGATGTCGCTCGCCGTCAGCTCTGCGGCCTTTGCCGCCGCGGCCCTGCTGTTCATCCATCCTGTGGCCGGCCTGCTCCACTGCGCCGCCCATCCCTCGTATGCCGCGATGATGGTGCTTGCCGTGGCTCTCGACGCCTTCACGGCCCTCCCTTTCAGCTATCTGCGCTACAAGAAGCGTCCCGTGAGGTTTGCCGTGCTCAAGCTGGTCAACATCGGCCTCAACATCGGCCTCAACCTCTTCTTCATCCTCCTCTGCCCCGTCATCTGGAAACATAACCCCGGGCTGATAGCGTCGTGGTACGACCCCGACTTCGGCATCGGCTACATCTTCCTGGCCAACCTCATAGCCTCGGCCGTCAACCTGCCCCTGCTGCTGCCCGAGCTGCGCGGCTTCCGCTGGCGCTTCAACGGGGCTCTGTGGCGCTCCATGATACGCTACTCGGCCCCCCTGCTCGTGCTCGGCATCGCCGGCATCCTCAACCAGACGGTCAACACCCTGCTCTTCCCCTACCTCTACCGAGACCCCGCCCAGGCCATGGCCGAGCTCGGCATCTACAACGCCAACTACAAGATAGCCATCGTCATGGTGATGTTCATACAGGCGTTCCGCTTTGCCTACGAGCCCTTTATCTTCGCCAAGGCCAAGGAGCAGGGCGAGGACAAGCTCAAGAGCTATGCCGACGCCATGAAGTGGTTTGTGGTCTTCTCGATGGTGATATTCCTCGGCGTGATGTTCTATCTCGACATCATCCGCCACTTCATCAACTCCACTTACTTCAGCGGTCTCAAGGTAGTGCCCATAGTCATGATGGCCGAGGTCTTCTTCGGCGTGTTCTTCAACCTCTCGGTGTGGTACAAGCTGACAGACCGCACCCTCTGGGGTATGTGGCTCTCCGTCGGCGGCCTGTGTGTGACGCTCCTGCTCAACTTCCTGCTCGTGCCCCGCATAGGCTACATGGGTTGTGCCTGGGCGGCCTTCGGGTGTTACGGAGCCATGATGCTCGCCTCCTACTGGGCCGGACAGGTGCATATGCCCATACGCTACGGCGTTGGGCGCCTCGCGTCCTACGTGCTCCTCGCGCTCCTCTTCTGGGGCATGGCCGAGGCCATAGCCATCCCGGGCCGCGAGTGGCTCAATATGGCCATCCGCACCCCCCTGCTCATCCTCGGGGGGCGCCTGGGGGGCCGCGCCGGCCGCCGCGCCCGCCCCCATCCCCACCACTCCCGCCCCCCGCCATGCGCGCGGACGCCCTAACTCGCTCGCCCGCCACGACCTCACGCTCGACGCGCGGACCACCGCGCGCCGCCAGCTGCCCCCGCCCAAGGCC
>JAIDJD010000272.1 GCA_029052375.1 Duncaniella sp.
GTCGGGTTAAACTCATGGCCCCGCAGACGGTCAAAGAGACAAACAAAACCGATAAATCAACAAACAGAACAGCAGAATATTAATAAGAAATTCTTAGCCCTCGCCCTCGCCGCCATGTCGCTCACCTCGCTCACCGGCCTGGCCCGCACTACCGCCCCGGAGACCACCGCAACGCAGGAGACTGCCGCGGGCAAGACAGACGGCATGAAGCAGACCCGCACCGTAGCAAATCCCTTTGAAGGCATGGCCCTGTCCGACTCTCAGAAGGAACAGCTGAAACAGCTCGACGAAAAGCAGAAGGCAGACCGCAAGGCCCAGGCCCAGGAGTCAAAGCAGAAGATGCTGGAGATGAGAGCCGAGCGCCGCGCCAAACGCCAGGCGGCCAGGAAGGCATATCTCGACGAGGTAAAGGCCATCATAGGCACTGAAAACTATGTGGCATTTCTCGAAAACATATACGTGAACGGAGGAGGCCACTCCGGACAGAAGGCCTCTGCCGCACACCGCAAACACAAGGCCAACGGCGACCGCAAGGGACACCGCACCCGCCACAGCCACATCCGCACCCACAAAGCCGCCACGGCCAACGCAGCGGCCAACAGCACTGCGGCAAGCAACTCATAGACCTCAGACATAGCCCGCAAGAGCCTCCCCCATGTGTCTCGAACCACATAGCGGGGAGGCTCTGCCTTAAACCGCAGGGGGGATTGTTTTGTTGTCTCATTAGATTCCATAACGAAAAACGATACGGATGAAGAGCATACCGATAGCCGCGGCGCTCATGGCGGCGTCCCTCCTTGGGGCTTGCGGCAACATACAGACAACCAATACTAAAAAAGAGAATACCGAAATGAAGAACGAGAAGACGACAACAGACATCGGGAAGAGAGACACGATATATTTTGCCGGAGGATGCTTCTGGGGCACCGAGCATTTCATGAAACAGATCGATGGCGTCACCGCCACCGAGGCGGGATATGCCAACAGCCGTCTGGCCTGTCCGAGCTACAGGCAGGTCTGCACGGGCTCTACCGGCGCGGCAGAGACTGTCGAGGTGGTCTATGACCCCTCGAAGGTGAGTCTGCGCTTTCTGATAGACCTGTACCTGATGACCATCGACCCGACCTCGCTCAACCGCCAGGGCAACGATGTCGGCACTCAGTACCGCACCGGCATCTACTACACCGACGCCGCCCAGAAAGCCGCCGCAGACGAGGCCATAGCACGTATCGGAGACAAATACACAAGCCCCATAGCCGTGGAGGTGAGACCGCTCGAGAACTTCTATCCGGCCGAAGATTATCATCAGGACTATCTGACCGCCAATCCGCGCGGATACTGCCACCTCAGCCCGCGCCTCTTCGAGATAGCGCGCAATGCCCGCGACACCACCCTCGCCGGACATCGCTATGCACGGCCTGACGACAGCGAGCTGAGAGAGCGCCTGACACCCGTGCAATATGAGGTGACCCAACATTCGGCCACGGAGCCCCCGTTCAGAAACGAATACTGGGACAACCGCCGCCGGGGCATATATGTAGACATCACCACGGGCCAGCCCCTCTTTGTCTCGACAGACAAGTTCGACTCGGGATGCGGCTGGCCGAGCTTCAGCCGCCCCCTGCCCGACGCAGGCATCGTGGAGAAGACCGACAACAGCCACGGCATGGTGCGCACAGAGGTGCGCAGCGGCATAGGCGACGCCCACCTCGGCCATGTCTTCGACGACGGGCCTGCCGAGAGCGGCGGCCTCAGATACTGCATCAACAGCGCCTCGCTGCGCTTCGTCCCCCTCGAGCAGATGGCAGGCGAGGGGTATGGCGGCTATGTCAGGTATGTGAAATAACATCTATAACATCGTGGCAGACCCTCCCGGCGGCGTCACCAGACGGGAAAGGCGCCATGCATGGAGTTTCGGCCGGGCGCAGACTGCGCCCGGCCGAAATATTTTGACCAGAATTTTACGGCGCGGCGCGGTAAATTGGAGGAAATTTGCTAACTTTGCCTTTCACAAATGTTTTGCGGGGCATAGAGCCCCCCTGATGTCTAACCACAACTCATAAAAAAGTATTTATAGCCGATGAGAAGATGGCGCATTGAGGACAGCGCGGAGCTGTACAACATCCAGGGATGGGGAAGACAATACTTCTCTATCAACGACAAGGGACACGTGTGTGTGACCCCACGCGAGGGTTATGCCTCTGTGGACCTGCGCGATGTGATGGACGAACTTCAGGTCAAGGATATCACGTCGCCTGTGCTGTTGCGTTTCCCCGACATCCTCGACAGCCGCATCGAGAAAATCTCGAAGTGTTTTGCCCGTGCTTCGGAGCAGTATGACTACCAGGGTCAGAACTACATAATCTATCCCATCAAGGTCAACCAGATGAGACCTGTGGTGGAGGAGATAGTGACCCACGGAGAGAAGTTCAACATCGGCCTCGAGGCCGGCTCGAAGCCTGAGCTGCACGCCGTGCTCGCCACCAACATCAAGGAGAACGCGCTGATAATCTGCAACGGCTACAAAGACCAGACCTACATAGAGCTGGCCCTGCTGGCACAGAAGATGGGCCGCCGCATATATATTGTGGTGGAGAAGCTCAACGAGCTGCGCATCATTGCAGACGTGGCCCGCCGCATAGGCATCGACCCCAACGTGGGCATCCGCATCAAGCTGGCGTCGTCGGGCTCGGGCAAGTGGGAGACCTCGGGCGGAGACCAGTCGAAGTTCGGCCTCAACTCTTCCGAGCTCCTCGAGGCCCTCGACTTCCTGGAGAAGAACAAGATGAAACACTGCCTGAAGCTGATACACTTCCACATAGGCAGCCAGATAACCAAGATACGCCTCATCAAGAACGCCATACGCGAGGCCACCCAGTTTTATGTCCAGCTCTCGCGCATGGGCTTCGACATGGACTTCATGGACATCGGCGGCGGCCTTGGCGTAGACTATGACGGCACCCGCAACTCGGCCTCGGGCTCGTCCATGAACTATTCCATTCAGGAGTATGCCAACGACGCTGTCTCGGCCATCGTGGACGCCTGCGTGAAGAACGGCCTCAAGCAGCCCAACATCATCAACGAGAGCGGACGCTCGCTGACAGCCCACCACTCGGTGCTTGTCTTCGAGGTGCTCGAGACCACACAGCTCCCCTTCTGGAAGGAGAGCAAGGATGTGACGGGCGAAGACCACGAGCTGGTGCGCGAGCTGCACGACATCTGGGACAACCTGGACCAGCAACGCAGCGTGGAGTCGTGGCACGACGCCCTCCAGATACGCGAGGAGGCGCTCGACCTCTTCAGCCTCGGGCTCGTGGACCTTCGCACCCGCGCCCAGGTGGAGGAGCTCTTCTGGAGCATCGCGAGAGAAATCTCAGCGCTCGCCTCAGGTATGCGCCACGCTCCCGACGAGCTGCGCAACGTCAAGAAGATGACCCCAGACAAATACTTCTGCAACTTCTCGCTCTTCCAGTCGCTCCCGGACTCCTGGGCCATCGACCAGATATTCCCCATCATACCCCTGTCCCGCCTCGACGAGAAGCCGACCAGGACCTGCACGCTCCAGGACATCACCTGCGACAGCGACGGCAAGATATCCAACTTCATCACCCACGGCGGCAACACCTCCGGCGCCCTGCCCGTACACAACCTCAAGCCCGGCGAGCCCTATTACCTCGGCGTCTTCCTTGTCGGCGCCTACCAGGAGATTCTCGGCGATATGCACAACCTCTTCGGCGACACCACCGCCGTGCATATCTCTGTCTACAAGGACAGCTACGAGATAGACCGCATCATCGACGGCGAGACTGTGGCCGACGTGCTCGACTATGTGCAGTTCAACCCCAAGAAGCTCGTGCGCAACGTCGAGGCCTGGGTGACCGCCGCCATGAAGGAGGGCAAGATATCGCCCGAGGAGGGACGCGAGTTCCTCAGCAACTACCGCTCGGGCCTCTACGGCTATACCTACATCGAGCGCGACTGATGGGCCGCTGGTTCATGCGGCTCAGCTATCGCGGAGCCCCCTATCACGGCTGGCAGACCCAGCCCGGAGCCGTCACCGTCCAGGAGACGCTCGAGCAGGCCATGGCCAAGGTGCTGCGCCTGCCGGCCTGTCCCGTCACCGGGGCGGGCCGCACCGACGCGGGCGTCAACGCGCGCCTGATGGTGGCCCACTTCGACCTGCCCGACGGCCATCCCTTCGACCCCCGCGGGCTGGCCAGGGCCCTCAACTCGATAGTCGGGCCGGACATCGCCGTCCACTCTGTCTGCGAGGTCCCGGCCGACCTCCACGCCCGCTTCTCGGCCACATCGCGCACCTACCGCTACTACACCCTGCCGGGCAAGGACGCCTTTGTCCACCCTCTGGTCTGGCGCGCCCCCGCGACGCTCGACTACGAGGCCATGAACCGCGCCGCCGCCATACTCCTCGAGACCGAAGACTTCACCTCATTTGCCAAGCTCCACTCAGACGCCAAGACCAACATCTGCCATGTCTCGCGAGCCGTGTGGATGCCGTGGGAGGCGTTCGACGGCGCCCGAGGTATGGTCTTCGAGATTACGGCAGACCGCTTCCTGCGCAACATGGTCAGGGCCGTCGTCGGCACCCTCGTCGAGGTAGGCCGCGGCAAGCTGACGGTCGAGGGATTCCGCGACGTAATCCGCCGCAAAGACCGCTGCGCCGCAGGCACCTCCATGCCCGGCCACGCCCTCTATCTCTGGGATGTGACATATCCCGCAGACCTGCCGGAGAATCTGTGTTAAAAAATCATTATGCCGTGGCGGCATTAGGGATTTTTGTGTAACTTTGAGGTCTGTAAAACCTGTCTCTTCCCAACCTCATTGCAAATGACTGATTTCGTACATCTCCACGTCCATAGCCAGTATTCGTTGCTCGACGGCCAGGCCTCTGTGCCGGGGCTGGTCGACAAGGCGCTCGCGCTGGGTATGCCCGGTTTCGCGCTTACAGACCACGGCAATATGTTTGGCGTCAAGGAGCTGTTCAACTACGTCAACAAGCTGAAGGGGAAGACCAAAGGCAAGATAGCCGAAGCGCGCAAGCGCCTCGAGGAGGCGCCCTCGCCCGAGGAGGCCGAGCGCATACGCCCCGAGGTGGAGGCCGAGATAGCAAAGCTCGAGAAGAAGCTCAAGTTCAAGCCTATCTTCGGATGTGAGATGTATGTGGCCCGAGGGTCTCTCAAAGACCGCTCGGACAAGACCGACAAGGGGCGCCACCTTGTGGTGCTGGCCAAGAATCTCACCGGCTACAAGAACCTCATCAAGATAGTCTCGCAGGCCCACACCGAGGGTTTCTATCACCATCCGCGCACCGACAAGGAGGCGCTCGCCGCCCATCGCGAGGGCCTCATAGTCTGCTCGGCCTGTCTCGGCGGAGAGATACCCAAGCTGATAATGTCCGGCCAGCTGGCCGAGGCCGAGAAGCAGGTGCTGTGGTTCAAGGAGACTTTCGGCGAGGACTACTATATAGAGCTGCAGCGCCACAAGACCGATGTCCCCGGCGCCAACCGCGACACTTTCGAGCAGCAGGAGAAGGTAAACCCCATACTGATAGACCTGGCACGGCGCCACGGCATCAAGATAATAGCCACCAACGACTCTCACTTCATCAACGCCGAGGATGCCGAGGCGCACGACCGCCTCATCTGCATCTATACCAACAACTACCTGACTGACCCGGACCGCATGAGGTACAGCCATCAGGAGTGGTTCAAGTCTCAGGAAGAGATGGCGGCAGTCTTTCCGGACCTGCCCGAGGCGCTCTCCAACACGATGGAGATTCTGGACAAGGTGGAGACCTACTCGATAGACCACGCGCCCATCATGCCCTTCTTCGAGATTCCGGCCGAGTTCGGCACCGAAGAGGAGTATCGCTCGAGGCTGACGGAGCAGGACCTCTTCGAGGAGTTCACGCGCGACGAGAACGGCAATGTGGTGCTCTCGCCCGAGGCCGCGGAGAAGAAGATCGAGAAGCTCGGCGGATATGACAAGCTCTACCGCATAAAGTTCGAGGCAGACTATCTCTCGAAGCTCGCCTACGAGGGTGCCGAGCGCCGCTATGGCTCGCCGCTGACGGAAGAGCTGAAGGAGCGCATAAACTTTGAGCTCTACATCATGAAGACCATGGGCTTTCCGGGATACTTCCTCATAGTCCAGGACTTCATCAATGTGGCCCGCCACAACCTCGGCGTGTCTGTAGGCCCGGGCCGAGGCTCGGCCGCCGGCTCTGTGGTGGCCTACTGCCTTGGCATCACTCAGGTAGACCCTATAAAGTATGACCTCCTGTTCGAGCGTTTTCTCAACCCCGACCGTATCTCGCTCCCTGATATCGATGTGGACTTTGACGACGACGGCCGCGCCGATGTGCTGCGCTATGTCACAGACAAGTACGGCGAGGAGAAGGTGGCCCACATCATCACCTTCGGCACCATGGCGGCCAAGTCGGCCATCAAGGATGTCGCGCGCGTGGAACAGCTGCCCCTGCCCGAGGCCAACCGCCTGGCCAAGCTGGTGCCCGCGCGTATGCCCGACGGCCCCGACGGCAAGACGCTCAAGACCAATCTCAAGAACTGCTACCAGTACATACCCGAGTTCGGCCAGGAGCTGAACTCGAGCAACTACCTCATACGCGAGACCCTCGAGTATGCGCGCCGCCTCGAGGGCAATGTGCGCAACACCGGTGTCCACGCCTGCGGCGTCATCATCTGCCGCGACCCCATCACAGACTGGGTGCCCGTGGCCACGGCCGTGGACAAGAACCCCGGAGCGTCGGGCAACGACAAGATGATCGTGACGCAGTACGAAGGCTCGATCATCGAGGACACCGGCCTCATCAAGATGGACTTCCTCGGTCTCAAGACGCTCTCCATCATCAAGGAGGCCCTGCACAACATAAGGCTGACGCGCGGCGAGGAGATAGACATCGAGGCCATCGACATCAACGACCCGGCCACATATGCGCTCTACTCTGCGGGCCACACCACCGGCACATTCCAGTTCGAGAGCGCCGGTATGCAGAAGTATCTCCGCGAGCTGCAGCCATCGACATTCGAAGACCTAATAGCCATGAACGCCCTCTACCGCCCGGGCCCCATGGACTATATCCCCGACTTCATCGCCCGCAAGCACGGGCGCAAGCCCATCACGTATGATATCCCCGTGATGGAGAAGTATCTCAAGGATACATACGGCATCACGGTCTATCAGGAACAGGTCATGCTCTTGTCGCGCCTGTTGGCCAACTTCACCCGCGGCCAGAGCGACTCTCTGCGCAAGGCCATGGGCAAGAAGCTCATAGACAAGATGAACGAGCTTGAGGGCCTCTTCTACAAGGGCGGCGAGGCCAACGGCCACGACCCCAAGGTGCTGGCCAAGATATGGGAGGACTGGAAGAAGTTTGCGTCCTATGCCTTCAACAAGAGCCACGCCACCTGCTATTCCTGGGTGGCCTATCAGACGGCCTGGCTCAAGGCCAACTATCCCTCTGAGTACATGGCGGCCATCCTGACGCGCAACCGCTCGGACATCACCAAGCTGACTGTCTTCATGGACGAGTGCAAGCGCATGAAGATACGTGTGCTCGGCCCGGACATCAACGAGAGCTTCATGGAGTTCGGTGTCAACAAGAAGGGCGACATACGCTTCGGACTCGCGGCCATCAAGGGCGTGGGCGAGGGCGTGGTGAAGGCCATAATCGACGAACGTGCCGAGAACGGCCCCTTCGAGAATGTCTACGACTTTGTCGAGCGTATGCCCTCGGGCGCGGTCAACCGCCGCACTCTCGACAATCTGGTGCTGGCCGGGGCCCTCGACAGCTTCATGGAGTTCAAGCGCGAGGACTATCTGGGACAGAACGCCAAGGGCGACACGTACACGGATGTGCTCGTGCGCTACGGCCAGGCTTTCAGGCAGGCGCGCGAGACCTCGGCCATGTCTCTGTTCGGCAACGACGCCGAGGTGGCGACATCCGGACGTCCGCCCATCACCCCCTCGGCCGAGTGGCCCATGGCCACCCGCCTCGAGAAAGAGCGCGAGCTTGTGGGTATGTATCTGTCGGCCAATCCCCTCGACCCGTATTTCATAGAGCTGACCTACGGGACCTCCTGCACGATCAAGGGCTTCAACGAGTTCAACCCTGTCGAAGGCGTGGAGCTGAGCTTCGGAGGCATGGTGACTGATTTCCAGACCAGGCAGGGCAAGCGCGGGCCGTTCGGCATACTCAAGATAGAGGATTTCACGGGGTCGGCCGAGTTCATGATGTTCTCCCAGACCTTCATCAACTTCCACAACTACGGAGTGCCGGGCACGCCTATCATCATCTCCGGCGTCTATCGGCGCCGTTTCAGAGACTCGGCCGTAGAGTTCGAGATAACCAATATCCGCCTGCTGTCCGAGGCCAAGGGCAACCTGGTGAAGGGCATCACGCTCTCCATGGCCGCCGACGACTTCACAGCCTCGTTCAAGGATTTTCTCTCAGACTTTATCCCCGGGCCGGGCAAGACGCCCGAGGCAGAGCCTGCCGAACTGGCTTTCAAGGTGTTCGACCCCTCCATCAACCGTGCGCTGAGCCTTAGGTCGAGCGTGCGCATCCCGCTGACACGCCGTTTCATAGAGGCGCTCGAACAGCAGGAGATACAATTCACTGTCGAGAAGGTCTGAACCGACTCCCCCCCCCCCCCCCCCCCCCCCCCCCCCCACCCACCCCCCCCCCCCACCAAAAAAAAAAAAAAAAAAAACAAAAATAGGTGACAGCAGAACAACCACCCCCCCACCCACCCCCCCCCGCC
>JAIDJD010000273.1 GCA_029052375.1 Duncaniella sp.
CTCTCGTACGGTCTGGTGGGCTCGGCTATGTGTAAAAGAGACAGGCGGATAGCGGTGGTGGGAGTGGAGAATGAGGGCAAGCCTCCGTTCCCGGCGCGGGCCGACCTCGCCCGCGCCATGTCCGGTCTGCCGGGCGGCATCTTCAAGATTCTGCTCACGCACGACCCCTCGCACTGGCGCCGCGAGGTGGTCCCCGATACGGACATCCCGCTGACCCTCGCGGGCCATACACACGGGATGCAGTTCAGGCTCGGACCTTTATCCCCGTCGCGCTTTGTCTACCCCGAGTGGGGCGGCCTGTATGCGCGAGGCTCGCACCGCCTCTATGTCAGCACAGGCGTTGGCAGCAACCTCACATTCCGTTTCGGAGCGTGGCCCGAGATTGTCTGCCTCACCCTGCGCCGCGGGCAGGCGGGCTGACGCCCGCGCCCGTTCAGCTCAGGGTATGTCCTCGGGGAGGATGGTCATCAGCAGTTCCTCGTCTATTGTCCCGCGCCCTATAGACATTGTGGCTCTCGCGGCCATAGAGGGTATTATACGGTTCTCGATGAGGGTGATTACGTGGCGTCCGTTGGCAAAGTCCTGTCCAGCTCTGCGGTGGTCATGCTCAAGCCTGGTGGCCAGCCTGTATCTTGCCTCGGGCGTCAGCAGGTATTCCTCGCGCAGAAAGTAGTCTTCGGCTATCCTCAACAGCTCTTCGGGGCTGTAGTCGGCAAACCGGTAGTGGTTGCACTCCGGAAACCTCGATTTCATCCCCGGGTTCAGCTCGAGCATCTCGAGAGTCTTCTCGGTGTAGCCGGCGAGTATCACCATCAGGTCTCGCTCGCTCTCGTCAGAGAGTACGCCCATCAGCGTGTCGAGGACGTCGTGGCCGGGGTCCTTGGGGTCTTCCGGCGCATGGAGCTGGTAGGCCTCGTCTATGAACAGCACTCCGCCGCGGGCTTCCTCGATGGCTTTCAGGGTGTTCTCGTGGGTCGAGCTGTAATACTGGCCTACGAGGTGAGAGCGGTCTTTCTCTACCACGTGGCCTGAGCTGAGGACTCCGCACTCCTTCATTATCCGGCCCATCTGCCTGGCTACGGTGGTCTTGCCGGTGCCGGGGGCGCCGAGGAAGAGTGAGTGCAGGGATATGGGCTTGACCTTAAGCCGTTTCACCTTGCGCATCCTGAAGAATTTCATCACGTTGGCCACAGACTGCACCTTGGTTTTCACCTCCTCGAGCCCAACCATGCCGTTGAGCTCATCGATTGGCGTTTTCGCGGCGGCTGAGCCCATGAAGTCCTCTTCTTCCTTGTCCTTCTCCTCTGCTGTCGCCGTTTCCTCCTCGTTGTTTGGGGCAAACGCCTCGTCGTCCATCTCTTCTTCATAGCAGGTGCCGCAGCAGCCTATGAATTCGTCCAGGGCTAGGTCCAGGTCGTTTTCATAACAACGCTCGTCTGACTCTGTCGCGCTCAGGGCCTCGTTGCGCCGGTCTACTATGCTGTCGAGTGCGTCGCAGTCCTTGAGAAGCTCCGTCATATCGACGGAGCCGAACTCAATGTATTCCTTAGGTATCATTCCGCCTATAGCCTTGGGGCCTCGTCTGCCAAGGATGTTGCAGAAGGTATAGCCCATAGCCCGGAGCTCTATCCAGGCAAAGTCGGCGTTCGCGAAAGAGACGGGGATGCGTATCTCTACGTGGTTGTATCCGTCGTCCGGAGATTCGCTCGGCTTCACGTTTGTGATTGCGGGCGACATCTCTTCGGTGGCTCCGGACGCATACATCACCTTGGCCACTATCTCGGGCATCATTATGGGCGCTTTGTCCAGCTTGGACATGAGGCGGATATGACAGTTGAGGTATGCCTTGTCGCATTCGATATACCTGCTCGGCTCGTCGTCCTCCCCATGGTTTCTTTCGGTGAAGAATGCGCTTTCTGGCAGGTAGACCTTGCTTGCGAGAACAGATATCCCCGCGATGTCGTAAAAC
>JAIDJD010000274.1 GCA_029052375.1 Duncaniella sp.
TAGAGCTTTTCTTGCAGACGTCCATAATCCTCGGCTGTCAAGTGTGTCAGCAGACGCTGGGGCGAATAGGTTGAGTCGCCCGGATTGCGCCTGCGGTCGCGCATATCGGCGAATTTCTTGCGCAGTTCGTCTGCCGTGAGTCCGACAGAGCGGCAGAAGTCGAGGGTGTCAAAGCCTTCTTTGGGAATGTCGCGCGGGATGACCATAACGTCGTAGGAGGGCTGGTTGTACACGACAAGCCTCCCGTCACGGTCGTAGATGATACCCCTCGAGGGATATACAGTCTTGCGGAGGAAGGCGTTGGAGTCTGCATACTCCTTGTATTTCGAGTCTGCCACCTGGAGGTTGAACAGACGTATCAGGAAGATGATGGAGAGGACTACTATGAATCCTCCTATCACGTATTGGCGCTTGGCCAGGTTATAATCTTTTCTCACTTCGGGGAGTCATAAGGCTGTCGATGCCCAGCATGATGATCATGGAGAGCAGAGTGCTGAAGACAACGCGCAGCAGGAGTTGGAGAGGATGGAAGAATGTGAAGGCCTCGATGGTGAAAATGAGGATACAATAGAAGAGGGTGCAGGTGAGAAGATACTTGAGATAGATGCCAGACCCGAGCGACAGCATCGAAGGCTCAGGTTTGGTGAGGTCTTCCTCGCGGGGCACGTAGAGCCTCAGTATGGGCCTGCGGCATAAGGAGAGCAGAGTGCATCCGAAGGCATTCATGCCATATGTGTCGGAGAATACGTCAACCGTCAGGCCAAGGAAAAAACCTATGGTCAGCATCCAGTTGAGCGACAGAGTGATGGGGAGGCGAAGGATGACGTAGATGAACACCATGGGAACCGCCATATTGAAGAGCGACACATGGTTGAACACCAATACCTGGGCCAGCACCAGTATGAGTGTGAGGAGTATGAACTGAAGTAGCGTCTTGCTCACGTCTTGATCTTTGAGGGGTAGCTTAAGTCTTGATTGGAAAGATTTGGCCGGGACCGTGCGGCATCAGGGCATCAGATTGTAGTCTTCACCTCGAGCTCGCGCTCTACGGTCTCCAGCTCGTCCTTCATCTTGTCGCGTATGACACGCACCGTGCTGAGGGTAGAGAAGTCGGTGAAGAGCTTGATGCGGAGCGTGTAGAAGTTGTCTTCCCTGTCTCGCGAGCCAGAGATGACTGTGCCTACCGGGACACCCTCCGGGAACACCGAGGAATAACCCGAGGTCACAACAGTGTCGCCCTTGACAAACTTAGAATGCTTGGGGAGCTCCTCGAGTATGGCCTCGCCTGCATCCTTGCCGTCCCATACGAGAGAGCCCACCTGATGTTCGCCGCCCTTTACCTTGCAGGAGAGGCGCAGATACGGGTTGAGCACCGA
>JAIDJD010000275.1:0-1849 GCA_029052375.1 Duncaniella sp.
AAAATTTGACCCCTCAGGCTTTAATAATTATGTCAGAAAGGCTGTCGGCGCCGACGGCCGCAAGTACAATCTCTCCGGCGACATCAACATAGTCGATTACAAATGACAGCCAACAGCAACAACCTTCATAAAAAACTCTCTCCAATGAACATCAAGCACATCGCCACCATCTCGGCCGTCTCGGCCGCAATCCTCGCCGCGGCAATCGTCATCCCCTCGGGCCAGCTCGAGGCAAGGGAGCCCGCGGCCGCAACCCCTCAGCCCCAGGCAGGATTCACCGCCGTGGTCAACCCCGTGATACCCTATTCGGTCTGCTTTGCCGGCAAGGATATCTCGCTCGAAAACTCAGACATGGCCGAGCGGTTCGACCGCGAGATTACCGCTATGGCCTACACCCACGGCAACACCCTGCTGACCATCAAGCGCGCCAACCGCTACTTCCCCCGCCTGGCGCCGATACTCAAGAAGCACGGTGTGCCCGAAGACCTCCTCTACCTCGCCGCCATCGAGTCTTATCTCAACCCGAGGGCCGTGTCGCCCGCCAAGGCCGCAGGTATGTGGCAGTTCATACCCTCGACGGCCAAGGAGTATGGCCTGGAGGTGAACGAGTATGTGGACGAGCGGTTTGACATCGAGAAGGAGACCGAGGCCGCCTGCCGATACCTCAAGAATGCCCTGGCCAAGTATGGCAACTGGGAGACGGTGGCCGCGAGCTACAACGGAGGCATGGCGCGCGTGACCAAGGAGCTCGCCGCACAGCAGGCCGCGTCGGCCTACGACCTCTGGCTCGCAGAGGAGACTATGCGCTACCCCTTCCGCCTCCTGGCCATGAAGACCATCATGGAGAACCCCTCGGACTACGGATACCGCATCACGCCCGAGGCCCTCTATCAGCCTGTAGAGTACAAGACCGTAAAGGTGAACGCTCCGGTAGCCGACTGGCCTCAGTGGGCCAAAGACCACGGCACGGACTACCGCACCCTGCGCGAGCACAACCCGTGGATACGCTCGAAGGAGCTCCCCAACCGCACCGGCAAGACATACACCGTCCGCATACCTGAAGAGAAATCGCTCTCCCGCACGTCACGCAAGACCCACGTCTACGACCACAGGTGGGTGGCCGCAGACTGACCCAGACAGCCGGGAACACAAGCCCTCCAAAGCAACACACAGACGACTGAATGAGCAACCCGAACAAGAACCACCGTCCCGCGCCCCGCTCTCTAAGGGTGATAGGCGCGAGGGTCCACAACCTCAAGAACATCGATGTAGAGATACCCCACAACTCGCTCACCGTCATCACCGGCCTGAGCGGGAGCGGCAAGTCTTCGCTGGCCTTCGACACCATATATGCCGAGGGCCAGAGACGCTACATCGAGACCTTCTCGGCATATGCCCGCAATATGCTCGGCAACCTCGAGCGCCCCGATGTCGACAAGATTTCGGGCCTGTCGCCCGTCATAGCCATAGAGCAGAAGACCATCAACCGCAACCCGCGAAGCACCATAGGCACCACCACCGAAATCTACGACTTCCTGCGCCTGCTCTATGCCCGCGCCGCGACAGCCGTCAGCTACGTCACGGGCGAGCCTATGGTCAAGTATACCCGCGAGCAGATAGTCAACCTGATACTCGAGCGCTTTGACGGCCACAAGATATATATCCTCTCTCCGGTGGTGCGCAACCGCAAGGGACACTACAAGGAACTCTTCGAGCAGATGCGCAAGAAGGGCTATCTCTCGGCGCGCGTCGACGGCGAGATACGCGAGCTGACTCTCGGGATGAAGGTAGACAGATACCGCAACCACGACATCGAACTCGTCGTGGACCGCCTGAAGGCGGGCGCGAA
>JAIDJD010000275.1:1859-2345 GCA_029052375.1 Duncaniella sp.
GGGCGCGAAAGACCTCACCCGCCTCGAAGCCTCCGGGGCCGAAGCCCTCAGACAGGGCGAGAAACAGATGATGGTCCACGATGCCGACACCGGCTCGACGGCCTACTTCTCGCAGACGCTGATGGACGCCCGCAGCGGCATATCATACCGCGAGCCCGCGCCCCACAACTTCTCGTTCAACTCGCCCCTCGGCGCCTGTCCCTGCTGCAAGGGCCTCGGATACGTCAACGCCATAGACCGAGACAAGGTGATGCCGGACACGTCGCTCTCCATCTACAAGGGAGGCATCGCCCCCCTTGGCAAGTATCGCAATACCCTGATATTCCAACAGCTCGAAGCCATCTGCAAAAAGTCCGGCGCCACGCTCAAGACTCCGCTCGCAGAGCTGTCCGACGAGACGCTAAACGAGATACTGCACGGATCTGCCGAACCGCTCCGCCTCGAGAACGAGACCATGGCAACGATGAACTACTTCCAGAGCTACGA
>JAIDJD010000276.1 GCA_029052375.1 Duncaniella sp.
GGCGGTGGCGAAGACGTTCTTGGTCTTGGGTAGCGGGCCTGCAAGCAGAGGTGCCGTCAGAGGCGCGTAGGGCGTAATGGCCGAGAGTATCCCTGCCACCTTGGGGTGGTTGTCCTGGCTAAGATATGTAGTGTCTACGCGAGGGTATGTGGTAACCTTCTTCTCGTAGAGGCTCTGGATGCGCTGGAGGGTCTCGTCTGCGCTCCACCCCCACTTCTTGTTGCACTCCACCTGGAGCGACGTCAGGTCGAAGAGCCTCGGCGGAGCCTCCCTGCCCTTCTTCTGCTGGATGTCTGTGATGCGCATCTCCTTGCCGGTGATGCGGGCCAGGGCCTCCTCGGCCTCCTCGAGCTTCTTGAAACGGCCTTTGACGGCGTTGAATGAGGCTCCTCTGTAGAGGCTCTTGAGCTCCCAGTAGTCCTCGGGCTTGAAGTTGGCTATCTCTCTGTGGCGCTGGACTATCAGGGCGAGCGTAGGCGTCTGGACTCGCCCGACCGAGAGGACGTGTCCCGGAGCGGAGTACTTGAGCGTGTAGAGGCGCGTGCAGTTGAGCCCCAGTATCCAGTCGCCGATGGCGCGCGAGAGGCCTGCATAGTAGAGGTTGCGGTAGTTGTCCTCGGGCTGCAGGCTGCCGAATCCCTCGCGTATGGCGTCGTCTGTCAGGGATGAGATCCAGAGGCGCTTGACGGGACACTTCACCCCGGCCTTCTGCATCACCCAACGCTGTATCAGCTCGCCCTCCTGGCCGGCGTCGCCGCAGTTGACTATCTCGTCGGCCTGTCCGGCGAGGGTCTCTATCACCCTGAACTGGCGCTCGTAGCTTTCGTTGTGTATCAGCTTGATGCCGAACTTTGGCGGAATCATCGGGAGCTGTCCGAGGGTCCATCGCTTCCATGTCTCGCTGTAGTCGTGCGGCTCCTTCAGGGTACAGAGGTGGCCGAACGTCCACGTGACGCAGTAGCCCGAGCCCTCATAGTAGCCGTCGCGCTTGGCGTCGGCCCCAAGGAGGCGGGCAATGTCGCGTGCCACACTGGGTTTCTCGGTGATGCAGAGAATCAGCGCACTTTCTGTCTGTGAGCTTATTTCTTCTTGCCTGTCGTCTGCCACGATGTCACAGACTTGCCGCGGGGCGTGGCGAATGTCACCCGGCCGCTCCGGGCGGGCTTGACGGGGGCAAAGTCGAGCTCGACGCCGATCTCGCCGCCATCCTCCCACTGGAAGTAGCGGTTGAAGTCTACGCCGTCGATATCGGTACACTCCCTGGCGGGGGAGGCTCCCACGGTCATGGACACCCCGTCGATGCGCGCGCTGGTGTGCGGACGGCCTGTCAGCCTGCCGTAGACGCGCGTGAGGTCTTTGCGGTAGTCGATGCTGTCAACCTTGAATCCGAGCGTGTCGTCCGAGGCCGATTCAAAGCCGCGGACCATCCTGGCCCCCGACGGGATGGCTCCGACCGTCAGTGCCAGAGCTAAAGCAAGAATCTGTTTCATGACTGCAAAATTAGTGAAAAATTCCGACCGGGACAAGCCTTAGCGGCGGCCTCACCGGCCGCAAGGCTCCATGTGGATGGCCGTGTGGGTCTCGGGGCCGAGCGCTTTCTTGAGGCGCTGCTCGAGCTCCGAGGCTATGTTGTGGGCCTCTGTCAGAGAGAGGTTTCCGTCCATCTTGACGTGGACCTCCACGGCCTTGCCCGAGCCTATGGCGCGTGTGCGCAGGCGGTGATAGCCCCTGACGCCGGGCACCGAGGTGATGACATCCGCTATCTCACTGAGGTCTTCGGCGGGCAGCGAGCGTTCGAGCAGCTGGTCTATGCCGGGCTTCATCATGCCGAAGGCGCTCGCGACAATGAAGAGGCTCACCACCGAGGCCGCCAGAGGGTCGAGCACGGCCCATCCCGGGCCGAGGGCCATGGCTCCGCCGATGCCGGCTACCGTGGCTATCGATGTCAGCGAGTCGCTCCGGTGGTGCCAGGCATTGGCTATCAGCGCGTCCGAACGCACAGCGCGCCCGGCCCTCGCGGTGTAATGGTAGAGCCACTCCTTGAGGGCGATGGAGAACAATCCGGCCCAGAGCGCAAGCCATCCGGGCTGGCCGAGACGCTCTCCGCGGAAGAATGCCACGCTCTTCTCTACCCCCTCCCATCCCAGCGCGACGCCGGCACAGAGGAGCATGAGGCCCACGATGACCGAGGCGAGCGTCTCATACTTGCCGTGGCCATAGGCGTGGTCCTCGTCCTCGGGCTTGGAGGAGAGGCGGACAAAGACCACCACTATCACATCCGAGAGCAGGTCCGAGAGCGAGTGGACGGCATCGGCTATCATGGCCGAGCTGCGCCCGAGCACGCCGGCGGCAAACTTGAGCGCCACCAGCAGGAGATTGACGGCCGAGCCTATGAAGGTCACCCTATAGATGACCTTCTCGCGTGGTGTGGGACTGAGTTTCATTGTTTGGGAAGAGTCAGCACGAACCTTGAGCCTTGGCCCTTGTAGGCGGTGTCGAGCTCGAGCCGGCCCCCGAGCCTTTCGGCCACAAGGCGCGCAATGGTCAGGCCGAGACCTGCGCCCTGAGTGTCGCGGTCGAGCTTGGTGAAGCGCTGGAATATCTTCTCCTTGTTCTCGGGATTGATGCCGATGCCGGTGTCTGTGACAGACATCTCAAGGTCGCCCGACAAGGGGAGTATCCTGTAGCCGAGAGTGATAGACCCGCGCTGGGTGAACTTGGCGGCATTCGTGAGCAGGTTGTTGAGTATCTGCTGGACGCGGGCCGGGTCTGTGAAGAAGTCTGCGTCCGGCGCCTCGGGGTCTACCTGGATGGAGACACCGTCGGCCACACGGTGGCGCATGGCCATGATGGTGGCGTTGCAGAAGGTCTTGAGCTGCACCACCTGCCTGTGGACAGGCATCGGCGACGACTCGATGTCCGAGAGGCGCAGCACGTCGTCGACAATCGTCGTCAGCAGCTCGGTGTTGAGCTCGAGCATATCCGCGAAGCGCGATATGTGTTTCGAACCCGCGGCCTGGGCACAGTCGGCTATCAGGCGCGAGTATTCGGTGATGGCCTGCAGCGGCACCTTGACCTCGTAGCTCATGTTCTTTATGAAGTCTGTCTTGAGGTTGTTGGCCTTCTCGGCCTGGGCCTTGGCCTTGATGAGGTCCTCGCGCGAGAGGCGCAGGCTGTCTCGCTCCTTCTTGAGCTGGCTGTTGCTCTCGGCCAGGCTGCGCGCCAGGGCCTTGTTGCTGCGCTGTTTGATGAAAAGGAGTATGACGAGCACCACAAGCACCGCTATGGCCACGAAGCCGAAAGCCATGACCCACAGCTGCATCTTTGAGAGGCTCTCGAGGCGGTCGCGGTCCAGCTTGTGGTAACGGTGGCGGATATCGTTGATGGCATAGGCTATCTGCAGCTCGCGGTACGAGTCCGAGGCGCGGGCCTTGAGCTCGTTCTCGAGCAAGCCTACATACTTGACCGCCGCCTTCTCGTGCATATCGGCGTCGCCTATCGAGTCGGCACACTGTATCAGCCGCCTGTACAGCTCGAATCTCTGAGCCTCGGGCACGTCAGACTTCATGATCAGCTCCGAAGCCCTCTTCCACTCCTTCTTCCAGAGCGCATAATAGATGTCTGCCCTCGGGAATTTCAGGTATGTGGCCTCGATGCTGGGGTCTGTCTTGACCAGCTCCATGACGCCTGCATAGTAGTCCTCTATCTGGGACGGGGCAAGGCTCTCGTAGTTGGAGAGAAGGCGCGAGTAGACGGTATAGTATGTCGGGGCATAGTTGCGGAAGACACGTCCACGCTTGTGGTAGTAGCGGGCGAGCTTCTCGATGTTGGCCAGTATCCAGCGGTCACACTCGATAGACTTGGCGGGGTCTATGCCGGCATAGGCCATCGCCGCATGGATGTTGTAGGCGTTGCGGATGGAGTAGGACGACGGCGGCAGGCGGCGAACAAGTGTGCCGAGCGTATCCTCGTAGACGGCCAGCAGCTCGCTGTTGGTGCCGTTGGAGAGCAGCATACATACGGCATGGAGCAGGCGGACGCGCTCGTAGAGGTCGTCATGCTCGTGCGATTCGTATATGTCGCGCACCACCTTCTTGAGCATCTTGTCTCTCGTCTCCTGTGTGCCGTAGCGTCCGTGGCTGACGTTCTCCATCATGTCTATGAAGAGCATTGTCTCCTTGCGGTCCTGCGTCTCCGGCCACGAGAGAGTGCGCTTGCGCAGCACGCCGAGTATCGAGTCGTTGCTGAAGTTGCGGTTGGCCATGTTGCGGATGATGTCGAGCGCCGTGGCCTGGTCGTCGATGCGCTCGGCCAGGCCATATATGGTGTCTCCCAACGCCCTCTGGCGGCTGAGGTGAGAGACATCGTAGATGTTTGAGTATATGACCATGGAGTCTGACGGCTCCGAGGCCTGGCTGAGAGCGCGGCGCAGCGAGTCAATGACCTCTCTGTGTCTCTCGGCCGAGAAGATGCCGCCCGAGGCCGTGAGGACGGCGAGGCTGAGAAGGAGGGCGGTGGCGATATGTCTCATTTCTGTCAACGGGTAAAAAAGAAGTGTGTCGTTTGTGTCAAGGTCTTGCGGAGTCTTTTCGGGTCAGCGGCTCATATGTCGAGCTCGAGGCCCGGACGGCGCACGATATCGAGTATCTCGACAGGATGGTCTACGATACTGTCGGCATGGGCCTCGCGCAGCTCGCGGGCGGGACGAAACCCCCATGTGACGCCGCAAGAGTCCACACAGGCGCGGCGCGCCGTCTCCCTATCGACGCCCGCGTCTCCGCAGTAGAGCACCTTGCTCTTGCGCGTGGG
>JAIDJD010000277.1 GCA_029052375.1 Duncaniella sp.
ACGGTCTGGTGGTGTCGGAGATGTGTATATGAGAGAGGTGTAATTACGTACAGCCCTATGTATGTGTAATTTAGTCAATCCGGCTTTGTTTCCTCTTGTTTGGCTGAACAATTTCTGATTGAGGTTGTTTTAAAAGTACGAACAATTCAACTATTTATGCGCACCCGAGAGAGGGTGCCGCGAGAGGCTCATTGCCCATAGACAGGGATGAATAATTGATTCCATCCGCGCTTTTCAAGGAAAGAAGAGGAAGCGGAAAATGATACCAAATGCCCTGGACATCAACAATGATGTCCAGGGCATTCGGTGTATTGGTTTTCATTAATTGTTATATTCGCTTATTGGCAATGTATCTCTGGCTACGTTGATATTATTTCTGTTGTAGATGCGCATAGCGTTGGATACAAAACGGTCTCTGTGGATTCTGACTGAGTTGTGGATTGAGTCAGACTCTGCCGGGAATAATCTGTAGTTGTCTCCTTGTTCTACCGGGGCGTGCGTGAATACCATTCTGAACGATTCATCTGCAATATAATCACGGCCTGAAAGGTCGCGTCTTAGCTTTACCCTCACCATGGCGCCTCCTCTTGTGTCGACATTGCGCATGGCTGAAATGAAATTACCGAGCGAATAGACGGTCAGGGTAGGGCGCTTGTGTTCATCTCCGGGCGATAGCTCTATCGGCTGTATCACGGGAGGGTGAGAGCCGATTATCATCTCAACGCCTAGCGAAGAAATAAATCTGGCGAGATTTCTTTGTTCTGAATTAGGCAAGAGCTTGTATTCATCGCCCCAGTGTATGCAGAGCGCTATAAGCTCGGCTCCTTCATAGCGTGCTTCCCTGACATCTTTGCTTATGAGGTCGCGGTCTATATAGTCTATACTGACTGAGGTCTGTTTGCGTATGCCGTTTGTCCCGTAGGTATAGTTGAGAAAAGCAATCCTGAAGCCGTTGATATCCTTGATGTACGGGAGATGTTGTTGGCGGTGCTCAGCCGAACGGTATATTCCAAGCCACGGCACGCCTGCCTTCTCGAAAGTTTCTATGGTTCTGAGCAACCCCTTGTCCCTGCGGTCCAGTATATGATTGTTGGCCGACAGCACCAAGTCAAATCCGGCGTCTGTCAGCGCATGGAGATAATTGTCATGAACGCAGAACATCGGATAACCCGAATCGGGCGGGCCTCCCAACGGTGCCCTAAATTAACCACAGCATAGTCAGCCGAGGAT